>CAZGLU010000239.1:0-6138 GCA_964526095.1 uncultured Anaerolineaceae bacterium
AACCCGCCCTTTTTTCGCGCCTCGATGATGCCGGGCCTGAGGAAATACGCTACACCGGCTCGTAGGTCACGCCCAGGGCCGCACAGACCGCCTCGGCCTCGCGTGCAGTCAGGACGCGGTAGGCGGGCCGGTACTCGCGCACGTAGGCGGGCGAATGGTGCACGGCGGGCCACTGCTCCGCCGCGCGGACGCGCCCGAACAGGGCCAACTCTTGCAGGGGGAACTGCCCGACGAAGGGCGTGTGCGTTTCGCACAGCCGCTCGAACAGCGCCCACCACGCCGCCAGACGCGCCGGGTCGCCGGACACCTGCTCCGCCGAGCGCACCATCGCGTCCAGCAGCGGCTTCACCGCGCCGCCGAGGGCCACGTACGGCGCGAGATGCAGCCGCACGATCGCGCCATCCGGATGGATGCTCTCCACCAGGGGCGACGGGCCGCCCTGCCCCACATGGCCCATCTCGTGGTCCAGCCATTCGCGCGCGGCCTTCTTGCTCGGCACGGCGTGGCCCGGCCCGAACGTCGCCTGGTGCAGCAGCTTGTACACGTCCGGGATGCACATGGCCGGGTAGCGCGCCAGATGGACCTCCAGCAGCGCCGCGATCTGTTCGTCCTGCATCGTCTTTCGTCCCCTCTCGCAGCCGGGTCAAATCCCCAGGCGCAACAAGGCCCTGCGGCACGGTGATGCCCAGGGCCTTTACCGTTTATCCTGCGCGCCCCCCGCCTACCGGATCACGTTGAGCGGGATCGTCTGGCGCGAGCCGAGCAACTGCACGCTGACGCGCGCCGCCACCTGCTCCGCCAAACTGCGGAACGCCCGCCCGGCGGGGGAATCCGGGTCGTCGGCGACGATCGGGTGCCCCGTGTCGCCGCCCACCCGCACGGCGGCCGCCAGCGGCACGCTGCCGAGGAACGGCACGCCGCGCTCCTGCGCGAAGCGCTCGCCGCCGCCCTGCCCGAACAGGTCACCGGCCATGTTCTCGATCACGCCCAGGATCGGGACATTGAGCTTCTCGAACATCGCCAGCCCGCGCCGCGCATCGTCGATGGCGACGCTCTGCGGCTGCGTCACGATGATCGCGCCCGTCAGCGGGACGGACTGCGCCAGACTGAGTTGCGCGTCGCCCGTGCCGGGCGGCAGGTCCACCACCATGTAATCCAGCTCGCCCCAATGTACGTCCGTGAAGAACTGCCGGATCGCGCCGTGCAGCATCGGGCCGCGCCAGATGACGGGCGTGTTGGGGTCGGCCAGGAAGCCCATGCTCATGACCTTCACACCGAAGACCTCGAACGGCACAAGCTTCTGGTCCGGCGTGATGGGCGGCTGCGAGAAGCCCAGGCCCACCATCTTGGGGATGTTCGGCCCCAGGATGTCGGCGTCCATCAGCCCGACGCTGGCGCCCGACTGGGCCAGCGCCACGGCGAGGTTCACCGCGACGGTGCTCTTGCCCACGCCGCCCTTGCCGCTGCTCACGGCGATCACGCTCTTGAGCGGCGTCGAGATCTGGCCGAAGATGCGGCCATCGGTCGGCACGTTCGAGTCCCAGCGGATGTCCACATCGTTGATGCCGTCCACCTTCACCACCGCGTCCCGCGCGCGCTGGTAGATCACGTCCTTCAGCGGGCAGGCCGGCGTCGTCAGGACGACCGTAAAGTGTGCGACGCCGTCATCCGTCACGGTCAGGTCGCGCACCATGCCAAGCGAGACAATATCACGGTGCAGCTCTGGCTCCTCGACCGTCGCCAGCGCCGCCATCACCCGATCCTGCAAAGCCTTATCACTCACCAAAACACCTCGATTCCTGTCGGCTACTTTGTGCTGCCCGGCCCCGAACCACCGTGTACTGCGGCGTACAGGCGTCGGACGCGCCTGATTATACCGTGCCGGGCGCGAGGTCCTGCGATGCTAATGGAGTTCTGATGTTCGCGAAACCGCCCCGTGCGGGCTTAGCTCTCTTTGGCCTCTTTAGCCTTCGCCTTGAGCACGTCCTTGTGCTCCCAACCGCCGCGCGCCTCGGCCTCCTTCTCGGCCACGGTCGGCGCGATCGACTGCCAGTAGCGGAACTCCTTGGACAGGCGCGCCTTGTCGAAGATGTGCGCGCCCGTGCGGTCGTAGCTCGCCAACTCGTAGTCGTGGTCCATCTTGATCGCGTCGAAGGGGCAGAATTCGGCACAGAGGCCGCAGTTCATGCAGATGTCGATGTCGATGTAGAACTCCTCCGGCTCCGGCTTGGGGCGGCCCGTCTGCGGGTCGGTGCCGCGCACGATCCAGATGCACTGCGGCGGGCACACCTTGGCGCAGATGCCGCAGCTTGTGCACCAGTCGTGGCCGGGACGTTCCGGGTGGTCGTAGTTCTCCACGACCAGGAAGGGGATGAAGCGGAACCGCTCCGGCACGGCGAGCTTCTCCTCCGGATACTCGACGGTGAACACGCCGCGCCCCTCCAGGCCCTGCCGGACGGGGAACGCCTCGGGGGGCACGTGCCGCCGGAAGCCCCACCGCAGGTCGTCGGCGTAGGTCTCAAAAAAGTGTCGCAGCGTGATCCACATGCCACGCCAGATGCCCGTACCGTACATCAGTCTCCCAACTCCTTGCGCCCCGGCCCGGTCGTCACGTCGGGCGCCTAGCGGTCTGTCTCGCCAAGCACGATGTCGATGCTGCCCAGGATCGCCACCACGTCCGCGATCTTATGGCCCCGGCACATGCGTTCCAGCGCCGTCAGGTTGATGAAGCTGGGCGCGCGCACGTGGTAGCGCCAGGGGTTCTGCCCGCCGTCGGACACGACGTAGTAGCCCAGTTCGCCCTTCGGGTTCTCCACGCGCCCGTACGCCTCACCCGCCGGGACGCGCGGGCTGTACATGCCGCCGCGCCCGGAGAAGAACGGCTCGCCCTGCGTCTGCTTCAGCAGGGGGTGGATCTGGCGCAGGATGCGCAGGCTTTCGTGCAGCTCGTCCAGGCGCACGAGGTAGCGGTCGTACACGTCGCCGTGGTAGCGCACCGCCACGTCGAACTCCAGGTCCGGGTAGATGCTGTACGGGTCGGCGCGGCGCACGTCGTAGGGCACGCCGCTCGCGCGGAGGACCGGCCCGGCGGTGCTGTAGGCGATCGCCTCGTCGCGTGTCAGCACGCCCACGCCGATGCAGCGGTTCGTCACGATCTCGTTCGTCGTCAGGTACTGGTCGATCTGGTCCACCGCGCGCGGCAGGCGCTCGTAGATCAGCTCCCACAGGTATTCGAGCGTGTCGTAGTCGCGCACGCGGTCGTTGAGCAGGTTCGCCTCGCCGCGCAGCCGTTCCGGCAGGTCGTTGGCGACGCCGCCGAAACGCAGGTAGTTACACATCATGCGGCTGCCGGTGGTGGCCTCGAAGAAGTCCAGCACCAGCTCGCGTTCCTCGATCGCGTACATCATCGGCGTGAAGAACGCGCCGAGGTCGTTCATCAGGAAGCCGATGGCCCAGAAGTGGTTGACGATGCGCGTCAGCTCCGCCATCAGCACGCGGATGACCTCCGCGCGGTAGGTCGGCGGGTTGTAGCGCGCGCCGAGGCTCATCAACTGCTCGACCGCCATCGCGTAGCCGAAGTTGTTCGAGAGGCTGCAAATGTAGTCGAGGCGGTCGGTGAACGGCATGTTCTGGATGAACGTGTTGCGCTCGCCGATCTGCTCATGGTTGCGGTGCAGGTAGCCCATCACTGGCTCAAGGCGCTGGATGGTCTCGCCATCCAACTGCACCATCATGCGGAACACGCCGTGCGTGCTGGGGTGCTGCGGCCCCATGCTGACCAGCAGGCGGTCGGTGGACATATCGCGCTGCACGTTCACGCCCAGGTCGCCCACGTCGTCGGTAAACCATTCCTCGGCGGGCGGCTCATAGCCCTCCAGCGTGAAGCCGGGCGGGTACTGCACGTTGCGCCCGTAGGGGTTGCGCTCCTCGGCCCGCCAGACGCGGCCCTCCGGCCAGCGGCTGTCAAACGGCTTGTTCTCCTGCTCGTAATACGGCTCTTTCCAATCCTTGCGCAGCGGGTGCCCGTTGAAGCCCTCCCACATCAGGATGCGCTTGTGGTTGGGATGCCCGTCGAAGCGGATGCCCATCAGGTCCCACGCCTCGCGCTCCTGAAAATCCACGCCGGGCCACACCGGGACGAGGCTCGGCAAAACGGCATCCTCGCGCGGGGTCTGCGCCTTGAAAACGAGCGCCGGCCCGCCCGTCGTACGATAGGCGTGGTAGACCATCTCCAGGTGGTCACCCTTGCCCAGGTAATCGACGGCTGTCGCGCTGGAGAGGTAGTCGTAGCCCAGGTCGTCGCGGATCGCCTGCGCCACCTCAAGCAGCCGCGACGGCTCAACCACGATCCCGGTATAGCCTTCCCGCTCGTCGCGCTGGATCGCGCCACCAAAACGCGCCTCAAGCTGGGCGATCGCGTCGTCGGTGGGGTTCGCAGCGTCTACCACAGGGGCTTGTTCGCTCATTACGGCTCCTTCTGTTCCGGCTCGCGCGGGATCACGCGTCGGCTTCCGCTTGCGGCTCGGCTGGCTCCACAGGCTCCGCCAGGCTCGAAGCGGCGGCCTCGCGGCGCAGGATGTGCGCCTGACGCGGGTCGATGATGTCCGGGCCGAGCACCGGCAGCGGGACCGGGTCATTCGGCCCGCGCCCGTACCACGGCACGCTGTTCGGGTTCCCCAGGGACTGCCCGTCGATCTTCTTTTGCAGCATCATGAAGCCATGGATCAATGCCTGCGGTGTGGGCGGGCAGCCCGGCACGTAGACGTCTACCGGCAGGAACTGGTCGATGCCGCTGACGACGTTATAGCCTTCCTTGAACGGCCCGCCGCCGGACGCGCACGCCCCCATCGCCAGGACGTACTTCGGCTCGGCCATCTGGTTATAGAGGCGCACAATCGGCACGACCATCTTCTTCGTCACCGTGCCGCTGACGATCATCAGGTCCGCCTGGCGCGGGCTGGCACGGATGACCTCCATCCCGAAGCGTCCCTGGTCGAAGCGGCTGGCGGCGGTGCAGATCATCTCGATCGCGCAGCAGGCCAGGCCAAAGGCCATCGGCCAGACCGAGCTGCGGCGGCCCCAGTTGTAGATGGCGCTCATGAGCTTGTTAAACGTCGTCACGGCCACCACAGACCGGAGCGCCTCCGGCACGGGCACGTCCGGGTTGTGGAGTTCCTTCAAGAAGTCATTTTGCGTCATGACGCCTCGCTTTGCTCTTCATACCACTCCCGTAAGATCTCGGTCAAAAGCGCGTCGTGAGCCAGGGACGGATCGTCGGCAAAGCCCGGCAGGGCGACGATCCATTCGAACAACTGGTGTAGCCCGAGCGCGTCCAGGTCTGCGTCCGGGTGGTGCTCCATCAGGCTGAGCACGATCTCGTAAGAAGCCTCCCAGTACAGCGGCTTGGGATCATCATCACGGTCATCCATACGGCGTAACGGCACCAATCATACCAGAATACGGCGGCCTCCGACACGCAGCCGGGCATCCTGACCGCCGCACCTACTCAGCGGCCTCGGTCGCCTCCGGCGTCGCGGCGGGCGCCTCCGGCTCTTCGTCTGACACGGCCTCAGTGGCCGCCGGGTCAGGCTCGACAGCTTCCGTCGCTGCGGCCTCCGGCTCGGCTGCCTCCGTCGCTTCGGCGGTCGGCTCCGCCTCCGGGGCGACGATCTCCGCTGCGTTCGCGGCCAGCCACGCCAGGAAGTCCTGATAGATCGCCTCGTCCGGTGCGCCGCTCAGCAGGTACTGGAACACACCGGCCTCGCCCTCCCCCGCCTCCACAAAGGCATACGCCAGCTCCCGGCCCGGGTACGGCTCGCCGGTGGGCTGGGTCTGGCTGGGGATGGCGATGTGCATCAGCGCCGCCGGGACGTCTCCCACGAACCGGATCGCGGGCGCACTCGTCTCGTCCGCCAGCGTCAGGCCAAACTGCTCCACCTCGACCAGGATCTGATCGTAGATCGCGGTCGAGAGGTCCAACAACGGATAAGCGGCGTCCGGCTCCGGGGCGGGCATGCCGAACTGCGCCGCCATTTCATCCAGCGGCGCGACGATGTACGCTATACGCGCGTCCACCTGCGGGTTTCCCTGATGCCGCAACACGCCCGGCTGACTCTCCACCCAGTTCTCAGCGGAACC
>CAZGLU010000240.1:0-6078 GCA_964526095.1 uncultured Anaerolineaceae bacterium
ATACGCGATGGAATCTCGTGACTGGAGTTCAGACGTGTGCTCTTCGATCTCATCGGCCCCGGTGTGCACCGAGCGGTCCAGGTACTCGACCAGGAGCGCGAGCGCCAGCCCGGCGGCCAACCCCACCGCCACGCGCAGGATCGGCTCGAAGCGCGTCATCAGCGGCGGCGCGACCTGGCTCACGCTCACCTCATCCCAGGGCACGACCTCCAGGGGTACCGGCGACTGAGGCAGATACGCCTGATTGCGCGTCTGGAGCACGGTGATCGCGCTCTCCGCGATGGCGTGCAGCTCGTCGGGGTCATCCCAGCCGACGTACAGCGTCAGCACGCTGCGGAAGCTGTCCGCCGCGAAGGCCGGGCGCAGGTCAGCGGGCGCGATCTCGATACCGCGCGCCGCGAGGTTCTCGCTCACCTCACGCGCGAAGGATGCGCTGGTGATCCACGCGGGCAGGTTGACGACGACGTATTCCGAGGCGAGGAACGGGACGTAGGCGCTGTCCTCGTAGGGGGACGCGGCACCTGGGTTCTCGGCCTCCGGCGGGGTAGCCGCGGTCAGCCGGATCTGCGTGGCATAGCTGACCGGCGGCGACAGCATGTCCGGCACCTGGGGCAGCGCCAGCGCCAGCGCCACCAGGGTCGGGAGGGCGATCAGCCACCACCGCCGCACGATGAAATGCACAATCGTCCTGAGTTCCATCGGCATCCCGCCATCGGTCGCCGGGTCGACCGGCGCCCCTTCTCGATTCAGCCGCTGCGGCGCAACCATACACCGGAGCCGGGCCGGGCGCAACCTGCTTGCCAGATCCGCCCCGCTTCGGTTACGCTCAGTAGTGAGCGCGCCGTCCAAGCGAGCCATTATAACAGATGATCGCGGCGGTGTGAGGGACCTGCGCGAACGCACGGCGAGGACAGTGGCGATGAGCTACGAAGACGAGTACGACGATTACGAGGCTTACGACGAGGGCGAGGTTTACGAGGCCGATTACGACGAGGACGCCTATTACGCCGAGGTAGACGAACCCCGCGCGCAGCCGCGCTACGCACGGCGCCGGAGGCCGATGGTCCGGCGGCGGGAGGAAAACGAGCTGCTGAGCCGGGGCGTTGATTGGGCGATGGGCGCCAGCATCCTGGGGATCGTCGTGATCACGATCCTTTACGTGCTCTCGCCGCTCGACGTCATCCCGGACGTGCTGCCCGTGGCGGGCCAGGCGGACGACCTCGCGGCGGTGCTGGCGGGCGGCGGCTCGGTGGCCGTGGCGACGCTGGCGCGCTACATCCTGCGCAGCGTGGTGGCGACGCGCTCGGGGCGGGTCGGGTGCCTGATCGTGATCGTGCTGGCCGGGATCGGGGCGTTCGTGGTGTTCCTGGGCCTGTTGGAGCTATTTGACCGGATCTTCTGACGCGGCGGGGACGGCTTACGGCGGGCTTGGCTCGAAGCAGGACGGCAACTGGCTCACGTCGCGGGGCCAGTGCTGGCCGTAGAAGGCGAGGTAACTCGTCACGTGCGAGCGCCAGTAGTCCATGTCGTGGCCGCCGTTCACGCTGACGGTGTACTCGTGCGGGACGCCGCGTTCGTGCAGGAGCGCCGACATACGCCGGGTGTTGCGGTCCACGTAGTCGTCGGCGGCGTTGTCCAGGTAGATGCGCAGTGGGTTCTTGGCGAAGTTCGCGGTTCGCACCAGGTCGAGGGGGTTGCTGGCCGGCCCGGCGTTGTCCTCCTCGAAATGGGGACTGTGCCCGCCAAGCGCGCCGAACAGCTCCAGGTGTTGGAGCGCCGTGCTGAACGACCAGAAGCCGCCGCGTGAGATGCCGCCGATGGCGCGCGCCTCGCGGCTGCTCCACAAACAGTATTCCGCCTCCAGGGCGGGGATCATCTCGTACACGATCAGATCCGCGTAGGATTGGCCGGAGGGCCGATCATTCAGCTCAGAGAGGTAGCCGCCGTTGGGCATGAAGATCACCATCGGGGGCAGGGTGCCCTTCGCCAGCCCGTTATCCATGACCTGCGGCACACCGGCCATCTCCCACATGGCGTCGTCGTAGCCGGTGCCGTGCAGCAGGATGACGTACGGGTAACGCTGGCTGCTGCTGTAGAAGCAGGGCGGCAGGTAGGCGCGGTAGGTGACGTCCGTGCCCGCGATCGCGCTCCAGAACGCGCCATGCACCACCTGACCCCCGTCCTCGTCGCACGTGCTGACGGGCGCGGCGGTCGCTTCGGGAGCCGGGGCGGGCGCGGTCGGGGTGGGCTGTGGCACGCCTGCCGCGAGGGTCCGCGTCCCGGCGTCCACCAGCCGTATGAACGCCCGGCTCACCGCTAGGATGGGCACGCCGCGCGTTTGAGGCTCGGCGGGGGCCGTGGCGGTTTCAGGCTCGATGGGCTGGGTGGCAACGGGGGCGAGCGGTTCGCAGGCGGTGAGCACGGCAAGCGTCAGGTAAACGAACGGGAGGAAACGGCGGATGGCGGGTAACATGGCGGGAATTATATGCACGAAGCCTCCCACCGACAACCGGGCGGCGCGGCCCTCAGGGCGGCCCTTGTGACGCGGGATGTCAGGCCGTACAATGGAGCGTTGTTGCGAATGTATTGGAATCCTCCGGTGTTGAGCGTAGAAGTTAGCGGACCATGACCACGACCCAACCGACGCGACCCGTGCGCGCCCGTTCGGCGCGCTCATCCCCCCCTCAACGTGTGCCCAGCCGCTGGCGGCGGCGCTTGCGGAACGATCTGCGCTCGATCTTTGCGCGGGGCGACCTGAGCAGCCTGCTCATGACGTGGGCGCTGATGGCCGTCACGGCGCTGGCGTTGGACACGGCGGGGTGGGCCGCCGGGACGGGCGGCCTCGTCACGGTCAGCTTCTTCGCCGTGGGCTTCGGCTTTCTGCTGGCACGCAGCCGCTATTCGGAACTCACCGCGCTGGTCCTCAGCATGTCGTACAGCCTGCTCGTCGTGTTCGGCGTGGGGGCCATGACGCTCGTCGAGAGCGGCTCGCTGCGCGCCCGCGTGGTGGAGCTGATCCGGCGCGTCAGCACGTGGATCCAGCAGGCGGCGCAGGGCGGGCAGCCCGCCAACGACGAGACGGTGTTCGTGCTGTTCCTGGCCGTGCTGTTCTGGTTCCTGGGCCACAACGTCGCGTGGCACGTCTTCCGCGTGGACCGCGTCTGGCGCGTGATCGTGCCGACCGGGCTGGTGCTGATCACCAACCAGTTCTACTACCAGGGCGACGCCAACCTGAACATCTATCTGGCGGCGTTCGTCGTGCTGTCGCTGTTGCTGCTGATCCGTTCGCACATCGACGCGCGGGAGTTCGATTGGTACGTCCACCGGGTCCACTTCCCGCCTCGCGTGCGGCGGACGTTCTTCCAGGCGGGCGGCGTGCTGGCCGCGCTGATCGTGGCGCTGTCGTGGATGGCCCCGGTCGGGGCGGATGACAAGAACCTCGACCGTCTGAACGAGTTCCTGTCCGGCGAGCCGTTTGCGGAACTGGCCGACCTGTGGAACCGGCTGTTCTCGTCGTTGGAGGGCGAGGGCATCGCCACGGCGGACTATTATGGCGGCGAGCAGTTGGAGCTAGGTGGCGCGATCCGCCTGGGCGACCAGCCGGTGATGATGGTCCAGGCGCCGCCGGGGCCGCGCTACTACTGGCGCTCGACGGTGTTCGACCGCTACGGCTTTGACGGCGGCAGTTGGGAGTGGCGGCACATCCGCACGGTGCGCGCCTATACGGAGTCGGACGGGCTGGAGCTGAACATCGGTGAGACGCTGCCGGGCAGCCGCCAGGAGGTCCAGCAGCGAGTGACGATGATGATCCGCGCCACGCGGCTGGTGTACGCCGCGCCGCAGCCCGTCATGCTGGGGCTGCCGGTGGAGGCCGAACTGGACTGCACCGACGACCTGGGCCGCCTGTGCGTGAACGAGAACCGACCGGCGGACGTGTCGATCATCCGGGCGCGCTCAACGCTGCGCACGGGCGATAGCTACACCGTGCGCTCGTCGATGAGCACCGCGTCCGCCGACGAACTGCGCGCGGCAGGCGTGGGTTATCCGGACTGGGTGCTGCGCCTGTACCTGCAAGGCGCGAGCAGCGTGGCGCCGGAGGTGCAGCAACTCGCGGCGCAGATCGTGAGCGAGGCCGGTGCGGTCACGCCGTATGACCAGGCGAAGGCCATCGAGCGGTGGCTGCGGCTCAACATCCAGTACAACGAACTGATCCCGGCGCCGCCACCGGACCGCGACCCGCTGACGTGGTTCCTGTTCGAACTGCGCGAGGGCTACTGCAACTACTACGCGACGGCGATGGTGATGATGCTGCGCACGCAGGGCATCCCGGCGCGCATGGCGGCGGGCTTCGCACAAGGGACCTGGGACCCGGAGCAGGATGGTTTCCTGGTCCGCGAGCGGGACGCGCATACGTGGGTGGAAGCGTACTTCCCCGGCTACGGGTGGATCGAGTTCGAGCCGACGGCGGACGAGGCGCCGTTGGAGCGCGAGGGCGATCAGGCGCCGTTGGGCGAGCAGCAACAGCAGCCGACGGTGACGCCGTTCCCGACCGCCACGCCGACGCCGCTCCCGACCGCGACGCCGGTCACACCCACGCCGGATGGCGGCGCGAACGCGACCCCGACCGGCGCGGCAGACCAGCCCGTCATGCCTTCCTCCCCGACGCCGACCGTGACGCCTGAGCCGCCCGCCAGCGTGACGCGCGTCGATGCGGACGAGGGCGGCGGGCTGCTGCGCACGGTGCTGATGACGCTGGGGATCTTCGCGCTGATACTGGTGCTGGGTGTGGGCGTGCTGCTGTTCCTGATCTGGTACGTCGAGTACCGGGGCCTGGGTGGGCTGTCCGCCGTGCAGAAGGCGTACGCGCGGATGGGGATCTACGGCGCGTGGCTCGGCCTGCGGCTGGATCGCTCGGCCACGCCGGACGAGCGGCGGCGCTACCTGATCGGCGCGGTGCCGGAAGGCGAGGAGCCGATCAACTCGATCACGCGCGCCTATATCCTGGACCGCTACGCCTCGCCCGCGAAGCGCGATGGGTACAGGCTGAGCGAGCAGGCGGCGCAGTCGGCATGGCGGCAAGCGCGTCAGGCGTTTATCCGGCGCAAGTTACGCCGGGGACGTCGCAGCTAGGGCCGCCGGGCGAAACCGACCTTGACGCCCACCGGGGCGGCTGGTATCATCGGCGCGACAACTGAAACGCCAGCTTCGGCTGGCCCTTTGCCGCAGACAGCAGGTGCTCGTTAGAGCTTAATGGATCGCCGTCGCCTGCCGAGGTGAAGACTTCCTGATCGGCCAGCATGGTGCCTGGTGCAACTGGTCTATTTCACGGTCTTCGCCGTACGTGCGGAGGCCGTTTTTCGTTGTCTGGGGAAACAGTCGGCGAATTCCACGGAAAGGAGGAATACGCGCTTGGCTATTTCGAAAGAGCGTAAGCAAGAACTGGTCGCCCAATATGTGGACATGCTTCAGCGGGCGCAGGGCGTGGTGGTCAGCGAATATCGCGGCATGACCGTCAAGCAGCTTGACGCGCTGCGTGCGAAGCTGCGCGAGAACAACGCCAGCTTTACCGTGACGAAAAACACGCTGCTCAAGATCGCCCTGAACCAGGTGGGCATGGCGGTCCCGGAGGATATGCTCAGCGGCCCAGTGGCGCTGATCGCGGCGTATGACGACCTCGCGGGCATGGTCAAGGCCGTCCTCGACTTCAGCGACACGCAGGAACTCCTGGTGATCAAGGGCGGCATCATCGGCACGCAGATCGTGGCCGAGAGCCAGTTGGAGGCGATCTCCAATCTGCCGCCGCTGGAAGTGCTGCGCGCGCAGTTGGTGGGCATGGTCGCCATGCCGATGGCGCAACTGGCCGGGCTGCTCGAAGAGCCGGGGCGGCAGTTGGTCTACGTCATCAAGGCTGGCTCCGAGGGGCTGGTCAACGTGTTGGCTGCTTACAGCCAGAAGCAAGAAGCTGCCTAAGGCGGCGTGACGCATCGATCGTTCGTGAATTGAACAGTACGACACACTGAGAACACATAAGGGGAGTCATTCCAATGGCAGATCTACAGAAGCTGGTTGAAGAGCTGA
>CAZGLU010000241.1:0-6063 GCA_964526095.1 uncultured Anaerolineaceae bacterium
GAGATGGAATCTCGTGACTGGAGTTCAGACGTGTGCTCTTCCGATCTGTCCGTGGGCAAGGTGCTGCGCGCGCGGCTGACCGAGATATGAACGGTTCTGGGGGAAGAGATATGCGCCCAAAGATCGCACTGGTATTGGGCGGTGGTGGGAGCCGAGGGCTGGCGCACCTGGGTGTGCTGGAAGTGTTGGACCGGGAGGGCATCCCGGTGGACCTGATCGTGGGCACCAGCATGGGCGGCATCGTCGGCGCGCTGTATGCCGCCGGGTACGAGCCGGAGATGCTGGCCGAGCGGTTCAGCCAGCTTCATTTCAACAACCTGTTGGGACTGAACCTGTTCAGCGCGCGGGCGCGGCAGCGCACCGTCCTGACGTGGCTGGAGGAGCCGTTCGCGGGCAAGACGTTCGCGGATCTGCGCATCCCGTTGGTGGTCACGGCGGTCGACGTCGTGCACGGGGTGGAGGTCACGCTCGATCACGGCCCGCTGATCCCCGCGCTGCTGGCGTCGAGCGCCATGCCCGCGATCTTCCCGCCCGTCGAGTATGAGGACATGCACCTCGCGGACGGCGGCGTGATCGACAGCCTGGCGACGCACGTCGCCTTCGAGCGCGGCGCGGACCGGGTGATCGCGGTGGACCTCCAGCCACCGCTGGACAGCGAAAACGTGTGGAGCGACCCCATCAGCGAGATCATGGGGTTCGAGATGCCGTTCGGCCTGTTCACCGGGAACGGCGTCCGGTCGCCGAGCATGTTGGCCTCGATCTGGCGCTCGTCGCGGATCATGATCTGGCACCTGCACCGCGCCCGGCTGGAGGCCCACCCGCCCGACGTGCTGCTGACGCCGCCGGTCGGGAGCTACGGGTCGCTGGACTTCAAGGACACCGAGGGGCCGCGCCTGGCCGGGTGCGAGGAGGCGGAGCGCCACCTCGACGCGCTGCGGCGGCTCGCGCTCCCGGCTGAGGATGAGCGCTCCTAGCGCACGACCTCACCGCCGGGCCGCAGCAGCCCCATCCCGATCAGCAGCACCTCCAGGCTGTCCACCAGCGCGTCGATATGCGCCAGGATCGGGTTGTCCGGCCACGGCGCGCCGACCGCCTCGATCAGCGCCTCCACATCAGCAGGCATATCTTGTGGTAACTCTGCGCACAGGCGCACCGCCCGGTCGAGCAGGCGCTTCTCGCCGGGATGCGGCACCTGGTTGGCGGCAAAGAGCACGTCGAAGTAGCTGGCGAGCAGCGCGGCGGCCCGGTGGTTCAGGCTGACGCGGTCCCGGCGGGCGAGCGCGCTCTCGATCTGGTGGCGGAACGACGAGCGAACCTGCCGCAGCAGCGGGTAATTGTTAGCGATGATCGCGCGGCGCAGTGGCTCCGGGTAGGGCTGGCGCGCCTTAGCCTGTAGCTTCGCAAACCAGCCGGACGGGTCGTGCAGCGGCTCGGCGTGCAGCACCGTGTACCAGAAGCAGGTGGTGTAGCCGACCCGCGCCTCGTGGCGGTCCAGGACCCGCGCAAGCTCGTCCTCGATCCACGCCACATCCCAATAGATCAGGTCCACAGGCTGCCCGCCGTCGGCCAATGTCCACTCGTCGCCCGGCCCCCAGAACGGGTTATCGACCTCGACGCGGCCCTGCCCCGGCGCTGCGAGCCGGTCCGCCAGCGCCTGACGCGCGTCCACGGGCACCGGCTGGCGGCTGAATACGTACAGGTCCCAGTCGGAATGGCGGTCTGCATCGGCGGTGGCTGAGCCACCCCGCGCCACGGCGACGACGTGCGGCAGCGCGGCGATCTCGGCCGTGAGGGCCTCCAGGCGGGGATCCGTGCGGTGTGGGGACGAAGTGCGGTCGGTCATTCAGATACCTCCAAAGTCAGTTCGGCTTGCGGCCCGCGACGACCATGCTCGCGCCGTTGGGCAGGCGGCGCAGCAGCCGCCAGTCGAGCAGCGCGACGCGGTACGCGAGGCGCCGCGAGCGGGGGCGGATCAGGTCGTGCGCGATGGTGGTAAAGACGTGCGAGCGGAAGCGCGCGCGCGTCACCTCCAGCCCGGCCTCTGCGAACAGCGCGGCGACGTGACGCGTGCTGAGCCGCCGCAGGTGCCCCGGCTCGTCGCGGCGGAAGCGCCCGTAGCCATCGGCGGACGGCTCGAAGCCGCCGGTGAGCGCCATCAGCACCCATTCGAGCGAAAGCGGGTTGGCGCAGGGCGTGGTGAACAGGAACTGCCCGCCGGGCCGCAGCACGCGCGCCCACTCGCGGACCGTGGCGCGCACGTCCTGGACGTGCTCCAGCGTCTCGATCGAGAAGATCAGGTCTACGACGCCGCCCGCCAGCGGCAGCTTTTCGCCCATGCCGACGGTGTAGCGCTCGTCGGGGAACTGCGCGCGGGCCTTCTGCACGCCGACGTGCGAGATATCCACGCCCAGGATGCGCGCCGCCGGGAACGCCTCCTTGAGGACCGGGAAATAGCGGCCCTGCCCGCAGGCGAAGTCCATGATCAGGCCGGGCGGCGTGGGG
Organism: uncultured Anaerolineaceae bacterium; assembly: GCA_964526095.1. Taxonomy (GTDB): domain Bacteria; phylum Chloroflexota; class Anaerolineae; order Aggregatilineales; family Aggregatilineaceae; genus Aggregatilinea. Next base: position 2,503 of record CAZGLU010000241.1, read on the forward strand.
AACAGCGCGCGGTCGTGCAGCGTCTCGCGCACGGCGACCAGCCGCGCCGCCTCGTACAGGTCGGCGAAGCCCTCCATGTAGCCCATCGTGTAGCGGGCGTCGTAGTCGATCATCTCCGGCCCCTCCACGCAGCGATCACATCCTGCAGCACGCCGATCTCCTGCTCCACGACCCGGTCCAGCGCGTAATGTTCCAGCACGTACTGGCGGGCGGCTCGGCCCATGCGCGCGCGCAGGTCCGCGTCGCCCAGCACGTCCACCAGCGCCGCGCGGATCGCCTCCGGCGTCGTGCCGCACAGGTAGCCCGTCTCGCGGTGGCGGATCACGTCGCGGATGCCCGGCGAGTCCGCACCGAGCACGGGCATCCCGCACGACATCGCCTCCAGCAGCGCCTTGGGGTTCCCCTCGGAAAACGAGGGCAGCACGAACAGGTCGGCGGCGTTCATCCAGCCGGGGAGCTGCTCGTTCGGCACGTGCTCGACGAAGCGCACGCGCAGGCCGTCCGCGGCGGCCTGCGCCTTGAGGGCGTCCGCCTCGACGCCGCGCCCGATGAACGTCAGCTCGACGTCCAGGCCGCGCGCCGCCGCGAGGAGGCCGGGCAGGTTCTTTTCGGCTTGCAGGCGGCCCACGTACAGGATCCGGCGGTTGGAGGCGTACCCGTCCCGCGCCGGGGCGAAGACGTCGGTCAGCATGTAGTTGGGGATGACCGTCACGCGGCCCGGCGGCACGCCGAAGGCGTCGACCAGGTGCGCGCGCATCCGCTCGGTGGTGACCACGGCGTGCTGTGCCCCGGTGAAGGCGGCGCGCTCCACACCGATCAGACGGTCCCGGTCGTAGGGCGCGGCGACCTCCGGCGGCACGGCGTCCAGGAACAGTGCCCATAGAAACCCGGCGCGCGCGACCATCGGCCTGCGCCACAGCCGCGCGGCGCGCAAGGCTACGTCCGCCCCGAGGCTCTGGTTGGTCTTGATCACGTCGCAGCGGGCCAGGGCCGGGGCATGCAGCAGGGGCAGCCAGCGGCGGTAGCGCGCCGGGCTGAGGCCCCAGCGGTTGCAGCGGATGGTGATGCCGGGGATGCGCACGGCGTAGTCGCGGTCCCGCGCGTCGCCGTAGGTGATGAACGTGATCCGGAAGCCGCGCGCCTGAAGCCTGCGATACAACGCGACCTCGCGCTCGAAGGTGCCGGTCTCGTCCCAGGTGCGCAGCGAGACGCCCTCCGTGAAGAACAGGACCAGGCGCGGCCCCTGACGCCCGCCGTCCATCATGCCGTACCCTCCAGCACCGGGCGGTAGAGCGTGTCATAGTAGCGCCGTGCGATCACCGGCCACGCGTAAGCCCGCACGTCCGCGAGCGCCGCCGTGCGGCAGCGTTCGCGCAGGGCCGGGTCATGCAGCAGCGCCGCCGCCGCCTCGGCCAGCCCGTCGGCGTCCTCGACGTCGGCCAGGAGGCCGTTGCGCCCGTGCTCGATCAGGTCGGCGGGCATGCCCATGCGCGTGCTGACGACCGGGACGCCCGTCGCCCAGCTTTCGAGGAACGCCTGCGGGCCGCCCTCCACGCGCGACGCGATCAGGTACAGGTCCAGCGCGTGATAGCATTGCACGACCGCGCGGTAGTCGTCAAAGTGGTGGTGCGCGTAGGGCACGCCGAGGCGCTCCAGCCCGGCCTTGAGGTAGCCTCGCGCCGGGCCGGTCAGCAGCACGAACAGGTCCGGCACGCGCGGCTTGAGCCGTTCGATGGCGGCGAGGAACACGTCCGGCCCCTTGACGTGCTTCGGCTCGTCGCCCGCGCCCCACCCCACGCCGTCCTTCTGGAACGAGCCGATGCAGGCGGCGCGCTCCGGCACGCCCAGCCGCGCACGGATCGCGGCCCGCACCCCCGGCGGGGCGGGCGCGAACAGGTCCAGGTCCACGCCGAGCGGGATCTGCGTCATGATCCCGGCGGGGACGCCCGCCGCCTGTGCGTGCTCGCGGGTGGCGGTGCACGAGACGACGATCCGCTCCAGGCGCGGCAGCGCGGCGTGCAACTGCTCGAAGACGGGCGCCATCAGCGGGTCGGCGGGGTCGCCGTGGAACCACGTCAGGAAGACGCGGTTGGAGCCGTGCAGGCGCTCCGGCGGGCCGTTGAAGTACGTGTAGCGGTCGTGGAAGTGGATCAGGCGCCGCCGCAGCGCCCAGGGATCGGCGGTCAGCGTGGCGGGCAGGCCCTGGTCGTTGAGCGCGGCGGCGATGGAGCGCGCCACCCAGTCGAGCACCCAGCTCGCCCGGTCGCTGACGTGGCAGGTCGCGGGGTCGAGCGCGCCGCGCAGCCGCCGCAGGAGGGCGCCGGGGTTCATGGTCGGATCACCCGCCAGCCGTCCGGGTTCTCGCCCAACAACTCGAAGATCATGGCGAGCGCCCAGGTGAGCAGGATCGTGCCGTGCAGGTCCGCCACCGGCTCCCCGCGCGTGATCGGCACGCCGTAATAGACGGTCTGGCTCGCGCCGACGTCGTACGAGAAGCCGCCCTCGTCCGGCACGTGGTGGCGCGCGATCAGGTCCAGCACGTCGGCGCAGTAGGCGCGCACGTCGGCGCGGCGGTGGTCCGTCTGCTGCGCGCAGCGGTACAGCACGTAGACCGCGTCCACGAGGTGGCAGCCCTCGGAGCGCGGCGGCTGTGCCAGGCACGTGTCGATCAGGCGGGCGGGCGCATGGACCGGGATCTCCAGCCAGTCCAGCGCGGTGAGGACCTTCATCGCGCCGTTGATGAGGTGGCCGTGTTCCGGGGGCACGCCCTTGAAGTACGCGCCGGTGCCGGAATCGAGCACGTCCTCGGCGAAGCGGCCTGCCGCGTTGATCAGCGCTTCAACGGCGGGCGGGGGCAGCAGGCGCGGCGCCTCGGTGCGGAAGAACACCGCCAGGGTCGCCAACTGCGCCCCGGCGCCCCACGGCTGCGACCAGTCCAGCGCGGCGAGGTAAGCGCGCACGGCGTCCGGCTTCTGCGGGAAGGCGTCGTAAGGGTGGTCCCCGGCCTCCCCGACCTGCGCCAGCGTGGCGAGGGCCTGCTTTGTCTCGGCGATGATCGTGCGGCGGAAATGGTTGAGCGTGCGGCGCGGGCGCAGCCGTTCCCGCCACCGTTCGAGGCGCGGCGGGCGCGGCTCCTGGCGGGCGAGGGTCGTCGCCACAACCGGGTCGATGAAGGCGTTGCGCGCGGCCCAGTCCTTGAGCGGATCGCCCTGCACCTGGAAGGCCCGCAGGTAGGCGTTCCACGCCGCCTGCTCGCCCGGCGGCAGCGCGTCCCACAGGCGCAGCATGTAGGCGATCTTGTGCGCGTAACAGCTCATGCCGAGCGCGACCGCCTCGCCTTCGGGCGTCAGGCCCGCCGTCGCCGGGCGGTAGCGCCCGATCTGCCCCGGCACGCGGAGACGCTCGAGGTAGCCGCCGATGCCCGCCGTGAGGCCGCGCGTCCAGGCCGGGAGGCTCATCGGCGCCACCCCCGCATGAGGCGGTGCGCCGCACGGTCGCGCCAGGTGGGGCGCGGCAGCCCGCGCGCCGCGACGATGGCCTCGCGCCGGGCGAGCAGGTCCT
>CAZGLU010000242.1:0-6047 GCA_964526095.1 uncultured Anaerolineaceae bacterium
CCGAGAAGGGCTTCGAGCAGTTCTTCCGCGTCTGCTTCCTGGACGACCGGCAGGCTCTGTTTGCTGTCAACGCCATGAAGGACGTGCTGGGCGCGCAGACGATTGGCGTGCTGCATGACAACTCGACCTATGCCGCCGGCCTTGCCGACTGGACGCGGATCTACGCCGAGGAAGCCGGGCTTGAGGTTGCCTTCTACGACGCCATCAACCCCGAAGACCAGGACTTCACCCCGATCCTCACCAACATCGGGCAGGCGGGCCTGGATGCCGTCTACTTCACCGGCTACCATGCACAGGGCGGGCTGCTCCTGCGCCAGACGCAGGAACTTGGCCTGGACATCCAGTGGATGATGGGCAACGCCAGCAACAACCCTGAAATGGTCGAGATTTCGGGCGTGGATGCCGCCGTCGGCACGTTCATCACCACCGAGCCGCTGCCGCAGGACCTTGAGTATCCCGTAGCGGAGCAGTTTGTGGCGGATTTCGAGGAAGCCTATGACGAGCCGCCCGCGAGCGTGTGGTGGCTGCTGGCGGCTGAGGCGTTCAACGTGATCGCGCACGCCATCGAGGAAACCGGCAGCACCGAGACGGACGTGCTGGCCGAGTACCTGCACACCGAGTTCGCGAACTACCCCGGCCTGAGCGGGCCGATCATCGGCTTCGACGAAAAGGGCGACCGCCTGGGTACGATCCATGCCCTGTACGAGATCGACGACGAGGGCGTGATCACCTATTACCCGGATCAGCCGCAGCCTGAGGTGGAGGAAGAAGCCGAGGCATAGGCCCGGACCGACGGCAGCGGGACGGCACGGCAGCGTGCCGGTCTGCCCGCTGCGTCCCCCGTACGCAAGCACTCATTAGACATGGTGCGGCGGATGTGACAGCGCAGCTCAACTCCCCACCCCGCCCTCCGGCACCCCCGCAGGGCCACACCCGCCGCACTCCTGCGCGCAACACACAAAGGTTGTTCGGAGCACCCATGCGCGCTCGCGGCACATCCCTGCCTCGCGGCGCCAGCGCATTCGCACGCTCCAGAGAGATACGACGATGGATACACTTTTGCAGCAGTTGATCAATGGCCTCACCATCGGCGGCTTCTATGCCGTGGTCGCGCTCGGCTACACGATGGTTTACGGCGTGCTCAAGCTGATCAATTTCGCGCACGGCGACATGTTCATGTGGGGCACGCTGGCCGGGTGGGCGCTGCTGACGAGCGTCCTCGCCGGACTCACCGATTGGGACCTGGTCGCGCTCCTGGCGGTGGCCGTGCCGGTGATGGCCTTCATCGGCATGATCGGCATGACGATCGAGCGCGTGGCGTACCGCCCGCTGCGCAGCGCGGGGCGGCTCTCGCCGCTGATCTCGGCGCTGGGCGCGGCCTTCACATTGCAGGCCGTGGCGCGGAACGCCTCGAACGCACGCTGGCGCACCTACCCGGAAGGGCTGCTGAAGGAACTGCCCAACCTCCAGCTTACCGGATCGGTATCGCTCTCCGGCCTGCAGATCCTGATGCTCGGCACCTGCGCGGCAGTCATGATCGGGCTGTACCTGTTCGTGCAGCGCACGCGGATCGGAACGGCGATGCGCGCCGTGGCGCTCGATCACAACGTTTCGCGGCTGATGGGCATCAACGTGGACCGGATCATCGCGCTGGTGTTCTTCATCGGCCCGGCGCTCGGCGGGCTGGCGGGCGTGCTGATCGGCACGTATTACGGCTCGTTCAACTTCACGCTGGGCTGGACGTTCGGGCTGAAAGCCTTCATCGCCGCAATTCTGGGCGGCATCGGGAACATCCCCGGCGCGGTGCTGGGCGGGTTCATCCTGGGGATCAGCGAGACGATGGTCGTGGCGTACGGGCCGAACCTGGGGCTGGTGGACGCCTCGGCGTGGAAGGACGCGATCGCGTACGTGCTGCTGATCGCGATCCTGATCACGCGGCCCACCGGCATCCTGGGCGAGACGGTCGCGGAAAAGGTGTGATGCGATGAACCAGGCACTCAAGCACCTGCAACGCTCGCCCACCCGCCTGTGGGCGATCCTGCTGATCGGGCTGGCGATCATCCTGCCGTACCTGCCATTTATGGACCGGGCGCGGACGTCGCTGGCGGTGCTGGCCGGGATCTACGTGATGCTCGGCCTGAGCCTGAACGTGATCGTCGGCTACGCGGGGCTGTTCCAGTTGGGGCACGCGGCCTTCTTCGGCCTCGGCGCGTACACGGCGGCGATCCTGAGCATCGACTACGGCATCACGATCCTGGCGACGATCCCCATTGCGGCGCTGATCGCGGGCGGGGTGGCGATCTTCATCACCAAGCCGATCCTGCACCTGCGCGGCGACTACCTGTGCATCGTGACGATCGCGTTCGGGGAGATCTTCCGCATCGCGGTGACGAACAACGCGTTCGGCATCACAGGCGGCTCGAACGGGCTGGTCGGGACGGGGCGACCGGAGTTCCCGCTGCCCTGGCTGGAGCCGGTACCGGCCATCGTGCTGGCGATCGTGCTGGCGCTGCACGTCTTCATGACACGGGCGGGCGGGCCGCTGCTGCGCTGGGGCGGGGCGGCATTGCTCGCGCTCGGCTACTACCTGCCGCCGCTGCTGCTCGACGCGCGGCCGCTGTTCGTCATCTCGATCATCATGGCGGTTGTCGCGCTGATCGCGGGCGTCATGCTGCGCGGGAGCCGTGCCGACGCGCGCACACAGTTGGCCGTGCTGGCGGCGATCGTCGCACTGGGGGCGCTGTTCATGGCCGCGCGCACGGACGCGATCCTGTCCGAGATCGAGTACACGTTCGACGAGTACTTCAATGTCGCGGAGCCGACCACCCTGCTCGGCGTGGAGCTGACGCCGGTGGCGTTCAAGCGGGACGCGCGCCCCTACTACTTCCTGGTGCTGGGCTTCATCCTGCTGACGGTGGTCGGGATGCGGCGGCTGCAAGACTCGCGCCTGGGCCGCGCCTGGCTCTACGTGCGCGAGGACGAGCTGGCCGCCGAGGCGATGGGCATCGACACGACCCACGTCAAGCTGGTCGCATTCGCCATCGGGTCGGCGTGGGCCGGGGTCGCGGGCGTGCTGTACGCCGGGCGGTTCACGGTCGTCGCGCCGGAGAGCTTCAACTTCCTGCAATCGGTGATCATCTTCTGCATCGTCGTGCTGGGCGGCAGCGGCTCGATCCCCGGCGTGCTGGTCGGCACGCTCGGCATGGTCGTGCTGCCGGAGTTGCTACGTGACGTCGCACCGACGTTCCTGTACGAGGGCAGCGGGCCGCTGGTCATCCTGGCCGCGATCCTGGCGCTGTACCTGTTCCAGGCGCAGCACCGCATCGGACAGGCCGCGCTGGAGGCGGGGGCCATCGTCGCCGCGTTCATCGTGCCGCCGCTGCTGGTGGGCGAGTCCGCCCTGTACGTGGTCGGGATGCTGATGGCGCTCGTGGCGGTCATCGCGCTGCCGCGCGTGCGGCGGCGAACGGCCAACGCCGTGCCCTGGATCGCGGGCGGGCTGGCGCTGTACGTGGTGGCCGCGATCGGGATCGGCAGCGCCTTCGGGCCGGAACTGCGTGACCAGGTGGCGGCGTTCCGGATCATGGAGTGGCGCGACGGCCTGATGGGCGTGGCGATGGTCGTGATGATGATCCTGCGTCCGGCGGGGCTGATCCCCGAACGGCGGCGGGGGGTGGTGATCGCCGCGACGACCGAACCGGCGGAGCCGATCGCGACGCCCGCGGCACAGCAGGCGATGTAGGAGCAGCAAGCATGGCGCTTCTAGAGGTGAACGCACTCAGCAAGGACTTTGGCGGCCTGCGGGCGATCGACAACCTGAGCTTCAACGTCGAGCAGGGCGAGATCCTCAGCATCATCGGCCCGAACGGCGCCGGGAAAACGACGGTCTTCAACGTGATCACCGGCATCTACCCCTCGACGGCAGGCACCGTACGCTTTAACGGCCAGGTGATCGTCGAGTCACACGCGCGCCGTTTCCACCGCTTCCTGCGAAGCTCCCTGACGCGCACGATCGGGCTGATCCCGTGGGCGCCGAAGATGATGCTGCGAACCCTGGGCATGACCCCGGTGCTGCGCCCGCACGACGTCGTGGAGCGCGGGATCGCGCGGACGTTCCAGACGATCCGCCTGTTCCCCCGGCTGACGGTGTTGGAGAACGTGATGGCGGGCGAACACCATCGAGGGAAGGCCGGGGCCTTGAGCGCGATCCTGCGGCTGCCCTCCGAACGCGAGGAGGAACAGCGCATCGTGGAGAACGCGCTGCAACAACTCGCATTCATCGGGCTGGCCGACAAAGCCAATACCCTGGCGCACAACCTGCCCTACGGCGACCAGCGGCGCCTGGAGATCGCGCGGGCGCTGGCGACGGGGCCGAAGCTGTTGATCCTGGACGAACCGGCAGCGGGGTTGAACGAGGCCGAAGGGCTGACGCTGATGGAGACGATCCGCCGCATCCGGGACCGGGGCGTTACGATCCTGCTGATCGAGCACGACATGAAAATGGTGATGAGCATCTCCGACCGCGTGGTGGTGCTCGACGACGGACGGAAGATCGCGGAAGGCACGCCCGCCGAGGTCCAGTCCAACCCGGACGTGATCGTGGCCTATCTGGGCGAGGACGAAGGCGAGGGATAGGGACGATGGCGCTGCTGGAACTGCGGAACGTCCACACCTACTACGGCAACATCCACGCATTGAAAGACATCTCGCTGCGGGTGGAGCAAGGCCAGGTCGTGACGCTGATCGGGTCGAACGGGGCGGGCAAGTCCACCACGCTGCGCAGCGTGTCGGGCCTGCTGCGCCCGCGCAGCGGGGAGATCGTCTTCGACGGGCAGCCGATCCACACGATGCCCGCCCATGAGATCGTGTACCTGGGGCTGACACACGCTCCGGAGGGGCGGCAGATCTTCCCGACGCTGACCGTTCAGGAGAACCTGAACATGGGCGGGTACTCATTAGGCCGGAACCGGGAGATGATCGCCCGCAACCGGGAGCGGGTGTACGACCTGTTCCCCCGGCTGGCGGCGCGCAAGAACCAGCTCGGCGGGACGCTGTCCGGCGGGGAGCAGCAGATGCTGTCCATCGGGCGCGCGCTGATGGCGAACCCCAAGCTGCTGATGCTGGACGAGCCGTCGCTGGGGCTGGCCCCGCTGCTGGTCAAGACGATCTTCGACACGATCCGGACCATCAACCAGCAGGGCGTGACCGTGCTGCTGGTGGAACAGAACGCGCGGGCGGCGCTGCGGCTGGCTGACTACGGCTACGTGCTGGAGACCGGGTCGATCGCGCTCGAAGGCCCGGCGGACGCGCTGCTGGACGACCCGCGCGTGCGGCACGCCTACCTGGGCGAAACGTGACCGAGCCAGCCACCACGTCCCCGGCGAGGATCGGATGGCGTGCCGGGCCGCCGGGCAAGCTGAAGTGGTACGCGGCGGCGTTCGTCGGGACCGGGATCATGGCGACGCTTGGCGTGTTCGTGCGCAACGTGTCGCCGGGCAACGAGTACGCGATCACGTTCGGCCGCTTCGCGGTGGGGCTGGCGTGCCTGCTCGGCTGGGGCGCGCTGCGACGCGGGCCGCGCCCCGCCGCCCGGCCGCGCGTCACGTGGGGGCTGGCCGCGTCGGGAGTCGTGCTGCCGCTGTTCGTCGTGTTCTACATCAAGGCGGTGGTCAGCGGGGCGATGGCGAACGCCGCGTTCCTGCTCTACCTCGGCCCGCTGATCGCGAGCTTCCTGGCGGCGCTGTGGCTGGGCGAAGGCATCAACCGGCTGAGCGCGGCGCTGCTGGGCGGCGCGCTGCTGGGCACGTTGTTCATCACAGAGTTCCGGCTGCCCCAGGCGCGCGCGGAGGCGGAGGGCCTCGCGTTCGGCCTGCTGTCCGGGCTGTTCTACGGCCTGTTCCTGCTGTTCAACAACCGGCGCGTCCAGGGGGAGGGGTCGAGCTACGCCCGGAGCGCGGCCCAGTTCCTGATCGCGGCGCTGGTGATGGCCCCGATCCTGGCGTGGAGCGGGATCAACCTGACCCGCTCCGACCTGCTGTGGGTGCTGG
>CAZGLU010000243.1:0-6001 GCA_964526095.1 uncultured Anaerolineaceae bacterium
GGACGCATGACGCTGCCGCTCCTGCTCAGTGTGGCGCTCGTCGCGCTGAGCGTCGGCGCGGCGCTGGGCCTGGCGGGCGCGCAGACGTTGGACGCCCGCGATCCGTCGCACACGCCGAACCTCACGGCGACGGTGCGCGCGGCGGTGAGCACGGCGCTGGCGGGGACGCTCGCCGCGCAGCCCGCACTCACGCCGGACCGCGCGCCCGGCGACGGGCTGGCTACGTCGGTGGAATGTATAGCGTCCCCGGTGGGGGACACGGCGGCCCCGATTCGGCTCGTGGCACATGCTGATGCGCCGGTTATCGCCCGCTTCGAGGGGCCGCTGCCGGTGACGGCGCGGCGTGAGGTGGCGGGCAGTTCGGACGAGGTCTGGCTGCGCGTCTGGCTGGAGGACCAGGGCCGGGCCGGGTGGGTGGCGGCGGACGCGGTCGCCCTCAGCCCGGCGACGTGTGCGGCCAGCCTGCCGCTCGACGAGTAGGGAGGAGCGCGCGATGGCCGGGGTGACGACGGACTCTCAGGGTGTGCGCTGGCTGTTGAGGGTGACGCTTGGGCTGCTGGTCGTCCTGGCGATCGCGACGATGGCCGCGCGCCTGTACCTGCTGCTGCGCCCTGCGCCGGAGCTTGAGCCGCTGCCGCCGGTGGCGCTTGACCTCGGCGCGGAGGATGACCCCGCCGCCGTGCTGGCCGAGGCCGAGCGTGCGCTCCAGGCCGCGGAGCAGGCCCGCCTCGACGCCAACGCGGCGTTGAGCGCGGCGCAGCAAACGACCGACACGCTCGACCTCCTGTTGGGCTTCCTCGAAGGTGCGGCGGTGCTCGTCGGGCTGGCGCTCGGGGCGACGGCATACTTCGGCTTCCGCAGCCTGGACCAGACGAACCGCGACCTGCAAAAGCAGCTCGCGGATCTGGAGCAGCACGAGCAGACGTTGGAGGATCTCGACCGGACGCTGAAGGAGCAGCGCGGGATGCGCGCCGAACTTCAGGCGGCGGTCACCGATCTGGTCCAGGCGCACCACGAGTTGAGCCTCAGCAATTACACCGAGGCGTATCACGCCGCCTGCCGCGTGCTGGAGCGCGACCCGGACAACCCGCAGGCGCTCTACATCGCCGGCTGGCTGGAGCTTCAGTTCATACCCGGCAAGCTAGACGACGGGCTGGCCCACCTGCGCAAGGCGCTCGCCCGCCAGCGCGACTGGCCCGCGGCGCTGGCGGCGCTCGGCGTCGGGCTGCGGCGCAAGGCGCGGCATGCGTCCGGGGATGAACGGCGCGACCTGTTCAACCAGTCGGACGGCTACCTGCGGCAGGCGTTGGGGGAGAACCACGACCTGATCGACCTGAACCGCGAATCCTTCTGGGGGCCGGTGGCGGGCAACGCACGCGACATGGGCCGCCTGGACGACGCTATCGTCGCGTACCGCGAGGCGCTGCGCGTCACGCCCGCGTCCTCCTACCCGCTCGGCAACCTCGCCGCGCTGTACCTTCAGAAGGCGCGGACGGACCCGACCTACGAGCAGCAGGCGTTGGACGCCTTCCGCGACACGCTCCGGATCGCCCGCACGGAGCTGGCCTCCAACCCGCGCGACTACTTCCACATCATGGACATTGCGATGTCCTCCACCATGCTCGGCGCCACGCTGCCGGGCGCGTTTGAGGAGGCCGGGCGCATGTTGGACGCGGCCCTGACGATGGGCGACGTCAGCGCCGAGATGCTGTCCGTGTCGCGTGACGGGTGGCACCGGCTGCTGGACCACTGCCCCGACCGCTGGACGGACGTGCAGCAGCACTTACGGCAGGCCATCGCGCGCATCGAGGCCACGCTTGCCGAGCGGCAGGCCGGCGAACCCCCGCCCGCCTGAACCGGCCCATTCCCCAACTGAGCTTCTCCTGCCGCAACTCACCGTGGGGGCCTGCGTATAGATCAGTGAGATCCCATGAGACTGACGCAGTGTAAAGGTGAGGCGGTGATGAACCGGAATAACGAGCCCCGCACACGGGATAACCGCCCGATACCGGGCTTCAATGTGCGCGAACTGATCGAGGAGCGCAACTGGACGGCGCTGGCCGGGTTAGGGCTGGTCGTGGTCGGCCTGCTCTACCTGTTTGGCGACCTGCTGGACCTGGATTTCAACCTGTGGAGCGTCGGGCTGCTGGCTATCGGCGGCTGGCTGGCCTATGACGGCTGGCGGCGCTACGAGCGTGCCGGGCGCTGGTCGGACCAGAGCCGCAACCGGGTCGTGGGCGGCGGCCTGATCGCCGGCGTGGGCGCGTTGAGCATCATGGAGTTGAGCGGCTGGGAGTGGTTCCTGCTGGTCATCGCCGGGGTGCTGCTCTACAACGCTTACCAGCACTACGAGCGGGCCGGGAACGTGTGGACCGAGCCGAGCCGCGCGCGCCTGATCGGCGGTATCGTGGTCGGGCTGATCGGCCTGTTCGGCCTGATTGACATGTGGGCGACATGGCCCCTGATCCTGATCGGCATCGGGGTTGCCATGCTGTTCAGGCGGTCGCGCAGGTAAAACTGCACGCCGCAGCACTTCCCCTACTCGGCGAGCGGGCGCTCCACCCTACCGGCGTCCGCTCGTCCTGCTTTCGGCTCAGCGCCGCTCGCCGCGCCACTCCGCCACCAGCCACCCGAACTCGTTGAGGGTCGTCGTGCCCCGGATGCGCACGCGCCGCAGTTCGAGCAGGCGGTCGTTGGTGTGCAGCGTGCCGCCCTGCGTCGTCACGGCGGCGTCGATGCCCGCCTGGGACGCCACCCGCATCACGTCGGCGTTGTAGCGCCCGCTCGGGTAGCAGAAGAACCGGGGCCGGATGCCGGTGTGCGCCTGGATCGTCTCGAGGCTGCCGAGGATCTGGAACACCAGGCAGTCGTAGTCACAGTTGTTGGTCAGGTCCGGGTGGTTCAGGCTGTGGCTCTGGATCGACATGCCCGCCGCACTCATCTCGCGGACCTGCTCCCACGTCAGGTAGCCGGGCCGCCCGTGGTCGATCCACTCCGTCACGACGAAGAAGGTGGCCCGCATGTCGTACTGCCGCAGCAGTCGGAAGGCGTGCTCGTAGGCATCCGCGTAGCCGTCGTCAAAGGTCAGGGCCACGGCACGGGGCGGCAGCCGCTCGCCGCGTGTCAGCGCGTCGTAGACCTCGTCCAGCAGCAGCGTCTCGTAGTCGTTGTCGCGCAGCCATTCAAGCTGCGCCGCGAACTGGTCCGGCGTCACGGACAGGTCGAGCCGGTAGCGGTCGGCATCCTCCGGCGGCGTGCTGACGTAGTGATACATCAGGATCGGCAGGCGGATGCGGCGGCGTGTGTCGTCGGCGCGCACGTCGAGGGCCGCCGCCAGCGTCCAGGCGAGCAACAGCGTCAGGATGATGGCGTGGCGCAGCGCGGCGCGGTAGCAGGTATGGGTTTGCATGCGCCCAACGATAGCAACACGCCCGGCGGGCGTCAATTGTGATTCGTGTAAGAAATTGGGCGCCTGGCGTCGGGGCCGCATCACCGCTTACTGGTAGCGCAGGATCTCCGCGACGGTCATGCGGGCGGCCTGCCGCGCGGGGTAGAGCGTCGCCAGGACCGTGATCGCCAGCATGGCGAGCAGCCCCAGGACGGGCACGAAGGGCGGGTAGTCGGCGCGGATCACCTCGCGGAAGGGCACGGCCTCGATCAGGAAGTCGTTGAGCACGATGCTCAGCGGCACGCCGATCAGCCACGCGATCACCCCGACGAGCACGCCCTCGAGCAGGAACTGCCGCATGATCGCCCCGGACGTCGCGCCGACGGAGCGCATCACGCCGATCTCGCGCCGCCGCTCGGAGACGCCGATCGCCGTCACGGTCAGCAGGCCGATCCCGCCGACCAGGGCCAGCATCAGCGCCGCGACGCCCATCACCCAGCCCACGCTGACGATCGTCTGCGCGATGGTGTCGGTCACGGCGAGTTGGTTGCGGTGGATCGCCACCGGCTCGTAGCGGGGGATCGTGAGCGTCATCGTCATCGTCGGCGCGCCCAGGTCGAGGTAGAACATCTCCGGGTTCGCGGCGCGATAGTCCAGCCCTTGCAGCGCCTCCAGCTCCTCCCAGTACAACGCCACGATCTCGGCGGCCTCTCCCTGCGCGGCGAGGTCGGCGGGCACGTCCCGCGCGAAGATGCGCACCTGGGCCGGGGTGATACTCAGGATCTGCAAGATCGGGTACGTCCGCGCGCCGTTGGTGGCCTGGAGCGTCAGCTCGTCGCCCACCTCCAGCCCGCCCGCGTCGGCGATGGCCCGGCTGATGATCACGCCCGGCTCCTCAGGGTCGAACCCCGGCGCCAGCGCGTTCCCGATCACCTCGTCGATGCCCACCGCCCAAACCGGCTCGGCGGGCAGATCATCCCCGTTATCGGCGTCAACCTCGACCTGCACCCAGTATTCGTTCGGGCGCGGCGCGGTGTCCACATGCCCCACGAAGCTCGCCAGCCCCTCCCAGTCGGTGAAGGCGGTTTCGAGCGGGAACTCCACGATCCCGGCGATCTCAAAATCCGCGACCTTCTCGCCCAGCGCCAGCCGGAGGGTGTCGCCCGGCTCCTTGTCGAAGCGGCTGGCGATGCCCGGCGTGACGAGCAGGCTGCCGGGGGGCATCTCCGGCACGGGATGGCCGTTCTCGGCGGCGATGCGCTCGAGGTCCGTCGCGGGGTCGATGCCGGTCACGAAGATGCTGTCGTCGTCGGGGGCGATGGGGGCGGCAGGTGGCTCGCCCTCCGATGCCTCCGGCTCCTCAGCCGCCGGGTCCACCATCAGCTTGATCGCCACGCCCGGCCCGATCTCCAGGATCTCGTCCTCCGCCGCCGGGATGCTCTGCGCGATCCGCAGCAGTTCCAGGTCCTGCACGTTGGCGGTGATGTCATAGTCCAGCGTGTCGCGCATGCCTGTCACGACGCGGTCGAGCGTGGCGAAGCTGGCGAAGACGCCCATGAACGCCGCGACCGCCGCCGTGAGCGACAGGCCCGTGAGGGCCAGCCGCGTCCAGCGCTGGAGGATGCTGTTCAGCGCCTGGCGGATGATCGGGCCGACAGGGAGCAGGGACACGATCCGGGCGGCGAGGCCGCGCCCGTAGCGGGCCTGCAAGCCCTGGTCGGTCATGGCCTCCAGGATCGTGACGCGCATACCGTTCAGGATCGGCACCAGGGCGGCGGCAACCGGCACGCCGATGCCGAGCGCGATGCCGAGGGCGATGGACGCCAGCGGCGGCGTCGTGCTTTCCAGGATCACGTTTGCCAGCGGCGCGGCGGCGACCGCAGCTCGCTGACCGATGAACACGCCCGCGATCACGCCGGGCACCGTGCCGAGCAGGCCGTAGACGAAGGCCATGCCGAAGTAGATGGTGAAGATGTGCCGCCGCGTGGCCCCCAGCGCCTTCATCGCCCCGATCTGACGCCGCTGCTCGGCCAGGATCGTCGAAATGACGTTGGTCACCAGGAAGCTGGCGACGATCAGCGCCACCACGCCCAGGATCGACAGGATGCGGCTGAAGCGCCGCGCGCCGACGATGAAGATATTTTCCTCCGGGTCGTCGGTCAGGGTGAAGACGATCTGGTACGGGGTTTGCTCGTTGAGGTAGGGGCGGATCTCGCGCTGCTGCTGGCGGGCGGTCGCGAAGTTCTCAAAGCGCAGATAGATCGAGCTGAGGCCGGTGAAGCCCGTGATCTGCCGCGCGTCGTCGAAGGCTGCGTAGGCGTTGTTCTCCGGGCCGCTGCTGCCGAGGTAGACGTACGGCTGGTAGACCAGCCCCACGACGCGCCATTCGGCCTCGGCGCGCGCCGAGATGCCCTGCATCCGCACCACCAGCGTATCCCCGATGCGCAGCCCGTAGCGCTCGGCCATGCGCTGCTCAAGCGCCAGCTCGCGCTCCCCGGCGATGGGGTAGCGTCCGGCCAGCAGGCGGATCGGCTCCAGCCGGATCGCGCCGAACGGCTCGGTATAGGCAGATCGGAAGAGCACACGTCTGAACTCCAGTCACGAGATTCCATC
>CAZGLU010000244.1:0-4703 GCA_964526095.1 uncultured Anaerolineaceae bacterium
ATGGAATCTCGTGACTGGAGTTCAGACGTGTGCTCTTCCGATCTCATCGTGATCCGCGACGAGCCGCCCCCTGCCCCACGTCCCGACCAACCACCTCGCCCCCGTCCCGGCGACGAGGGGCAATCGCCACCCTGAGGTAAACAAAAAGGCCGGAGAGGTGGGCACCCCTCCGGCCTGCCATGTAAGCGGCTCAGATCCTACCAGCCGCGGCTCTTGGCCGCCGCCTCGCGGATCGCCTCCAACACGCGCTCCAACCCGGCGGACACAGACCCTTCCGGCAGGTGGAAGCGGACCACGCGCCGGTTCTTGCTC
Source organism: uncultured Anaerolineaceae bacterium (assembly GCA_964526095.1). Taxonomy (GTDB): domain Bacteria; phylum Chloroflexota; class Anaerolineae; order Aggregatilineales; family Aggregatilineaceae; genus Aggregatilinea. The sequence continues at coordinate 313 of CAZGLU010000244.1, forward strand.
TGCAACGCCTGGAGGTCGCCCCGCTCCTGCGCGCGCTTCAGAAGCATGAAGTCATATGGCTCGCCAGGGATCGGGATCTTCTCGTAGTTCTCCACCGTGATCTGGATGAACACGCCCTTATTTGGGCCGCCCTTGTGAAGCTGGCCCGTCGAGTGCAGGTAGCGCGGCCCGTAGCCGAGCGTCACCGCGCAGCGGGTCGCATGCCGCAGTTCATCCCGGATCGCGTCGAGCAGTGCCTGATGACGGTCGGTCGGCGCCAGGTACGCCAGGATCGCCAGGTAGTCGCCGGACCGCGCCAGCGCCATGTGCGCCAGCAGCAGGTTGATCAGCTCGCCGTAATTGAACTCTCGCTGCTCCCCGATCCGCCGCAGCATCTCGACCGTCTTGGCATCGGCGTACAGCTTCAGCCCGGCATCCTCCACGATCGGATCGTCCTGAGGCAGGTCGCCATGCTGCCTGATGTAGTCCAACAGCGCCTGGGTGTTCTCCTTGCTCTCGCGGACGTTCGGCTGGTCGAACGGGTTGATGTGCAACAGGTAGCCCGCGACCGCCGTAGCCAGTTGCCAGCGGAAGAACTCGCCGCCGAGCTGGTAGGCGTCGGCCAGCTTCAACGTCAGCACGGGGGCACCCTCGCGCTTCAGGGCGCGCACCTGACGGTCAAGCTCGTTTTCAGGCCCGTCGAGCCGGAGGTACACAAACATCTGGTCGTCGTTGAAGTTACGCGGGTCGTCCGGGACGACGCCTGCAACCGGGATGATCCCGCGCCCCTCTTTGCCGGTGCTCTCCGCGATCAACTGCTCGGCCCACAGCCCGAAGCTGGCGATCTCAGGCGACGCGATGATCGACACCTTGTCGATCCCTTGCTGGCTGAGATAGCCCATCGCCACGCCAAGCCACGCTGCCGGGTTGTGCTGCGTCGGGATCGTCGGGCCGCACGCCACGGCCATGCGCCGCGCGCTCTCCAGCAAGCGCTCGAGGTCCAGCCCCATGACCGCGCCGGGCACCAGGCCGAAGTAGCTCAGGGCGCTGTACCGCCCGCCGATGTCCGCCGGGTTGAGGAACAGGTACTTGAAGCCCTTTTCCTTCGCGATCGCCTCCAGGTTGGAGCCAGCGTCGGTGATGGCGCAGAACTGCTCGCCTGCCCCCGCGCCGCGCCGTTCCTCAACCAGTGAGTAGAAGTACTTGCATAGGGCCAGCGTCTCGATCGTCGTGCCGGACTTCGTGGAGACGATGAACAGCGTGTTGTCGAGGTCGATCTCCTCGGTCGCCAGCCGGATCGCCTGCGGGTCGGTCGTGTCGAGCACCATCAGCTTCGGGAACCCGTCTATGGTGCCGAACGTCTGCACCATCACCTCGGCGGCGAGGCTGCTGCCGCCCATGCCCAGCAGCAAGGCATGGCGGTAGCCGCGCTGCCGCACGTCCGCACGCAGCGCGTGCAGCGGCTCGTAGAACGACGGCTCGGCGTTCACCACGTCCAGCCAGCCAAGCCGCTCCGCGATGATCTGCTGGTGCGCCAGTTCATCCTTCCAGGTGGAGGGGTCCTTCTCCCAGATGCAATGCAGGATGCGGTCCTTCTCCAGCCGGGCGAGCGTCTCGCGCAGCGCGTCCTCATACTGCGCCATGGCGACGTGCTGGCGAGCCATGATGCCCGTCAACATCACCTGCCGCTTGCCCTCGACTGTGTCGATCAACCGGCGGAAGTCGTTCGCGAACGCCTCCACCCCGTCGCTCTGGAGCTGCTGCGTGACCTTGTCCATCTGCACGCCGACCTCGGCCAGCTTGTCCAGCACCTCGCGTGCCTCGTCAAGCCCCTCCTCCAGCGTCAGGGCCACCGTGCCGTGGTCCTTGAACGCCTCGATGGTCGCGGGCGGCAGCGTGTTGACCGTGTGTGGCCCGATCAGGCTGTCCACATAGTACGTATCCGGGAAGGCCGGATTCTTGGTGCTGGTGCTCGCCCACAACGGACGCTGCACCCGCGCCCCCGCCGCACGCAGCCGGGCGAAGCGCTCGCTCTCAAAGATCTCCTTGAAGCTCGCGTACGCCAGCTTGGCGTTGGCGATGGCCGCCTTGCCCATCAGGCTGCGGTTCATCTGCGAGTACTCAAACCCGCCGCCCCGCGCCCGCCCGGAACGGATGTTGCTGTCCAGGATATTATCGACAACCGTATCGATCCGGCTCAGGAAAAAGCTCGCCACGGAGGCGATCCGTGAAATATCTTCACCTGCTTCCAGGCGGCGCTCCAGGCCGCGCACGTATCGCTTGGCTACCTCAACATAATTTTCTACGGCAAAAAGTAGCGTCACATTGACGTTGATCCCGGCGGCGATGGCGTCCTCGATAGCCGGTAAGCCCTGCTCGGTGCCGGGGATCTTGATCATGACGTTCGGGCGGTCCACTTCCTCAAACAGGCGCTTGGCCTCGCTCAGCGTGCCCTCGGTGTCGTACGCCAGCAGTGGCGACACCTCAAGGCTCACGTAGCCATCGTCGCCGTTCGTCCGCTCGTACACGGGTCGCAGCACGTCCGCCGCCGCACGGATGTCCTCTATCGCCAGCCGTTCGTAGATCGTGCCTGCGTCGAGATCGAGCATGCTCCCGATCATTTCATCGTATTCCTCGCTGTCCCCGATCGCCTTCGCGAAGATCGTCGGGTTCGAGGTCATCCCCATGATGCCCTCGTCCACGAGGCGTTGCAGTTTCCCGCTGGTGATCAGGCTGCGCAGGATGAAGTCCATCCAGATACTCTGCCCGCAGTTCTGAACCTCAATCAGCCGGTTTTCGGCCATCAAAATACCTCCTCAGAGTCAATTCCGGCGGTCGTATAGGGCGACCGCGCAAAAAGCATTCACACGCACGGGCCGCACGCTGACATGGTTGCATGGCACGCTCTGTGCCGCATCAACGTAGCTACGCGAACCAATGGCTTGAGGGGATTATAGCGCAAGCGGGGGCAAACAAAAGGCCCCGCGTGGCGGGGCCTGTCGTCGGTTGAGGGTTAGCCGGGCGCGAGGGTAGCCGTCGGGCCGGGCGTATTGGTCGGGCGCTGTGTTGGGGGAGCGCCGAGGGTAGGCGCGCCGGGGGCCGCGTCGAGGCCGCCATCCTGCAGCGTATCTCCCGTCTGTCCGGCAGACGACGGCGGCGCGACGATGTTCGGGTTCTCGAAGACACACCGGAAGCCGATGAACGCCTTCGGGTCGCCCGGCGGCCAGCTTTGGCGGTGCACCGCGCGCAGGAACAGCGGGACGGTGTCCCAACTGCCGCCCCGGATCACCTTCTGGCTCCCGGAAACCGGGCCGAACGGGTTCACGGCCTGCGCCGGGTCGGACGCCAACTGCGAATAGTAGTTTTCGGCGTACCAGTCCTGCACCCACTCTGCGACGTTGCCCGCCATGTTATACAGGCCCGTGGCGGTGCGGCCGTTGCTGTAGGAGTCCACCGGCTCCGGCCCGTCCGCCTCAGAGCGCGGCCGGTTCGAGTTCGCCAGGCTGACGTCGAACGTGCTGCCCCACGGGTAGATATTGTTCGCCTCGCCGCGCGCCGCCCGTTCCCATTCGGCCTCGGTTGGCAGACGCCCGTTGAGCGCGTTGCAGTACGCCTCGGCGCCCCACCACGTCACCCAGATCGCCGGGTAATTCGTGAACAGCGCCGGGTCCACGCTGTAGGTCGTGCCATCATAGCCGATGTAGCTGAGCGGCTCCTCCAGCTTCGTCACCGCGCAGGGCTGGCCCGCGCAGCCGTTCGTGTGGCTCTCCGGCCCCATGAAGTTCAGGAACTCCACGAACTGCGCGAGGCTGACCTCGGTCGTTTCGATCTCGAAGCTGTCCACCGTCACCGGATGGGGCGACACGGAGTCCTGCACCATCTCGATAGTGCAGTTCATCGCCTCGTACAGCGCGCACTCGTCCACCGCTGCCAACCCTTCATCCATCGTCGTGCCCATCTGGAACGTGCCGCCGGGGATCGTCACCCGGCTGGACTGGATGCGCTGCAACTCCGGGGGCACGGCGGGACGGTTGGTAAAGGGAATAGTCGGCGTAGGCGAGCCGACGGGCGGCGTCCCTACGATGGGCGTGCCCTGAGCCAGGGCCGCCCCACTCTGATCGCCGGTGGCCTCACCAGCCGCCGCGAATGCCTGCCCCTCAACGGCATCCTGGGCGGTCGTGTCCGGTGCCTGGGCGGGTGGATCACCGGCCACCTCACCACCGGGACCGGCGCCTTCCGCCGCGCCGGGGTCCGCCAGGGAGACCGCAGGCGGTGTGGTCTCCTCGACGGCCCCTGCCGGGTCATTCGTGGACGGCAGCGGCGTCGGGGTCATGGCGGCTGCCTGCTCCGGTGTGTCCGTCGGCTCGAGCGTCACCTCCGGAGCCGCCTGGGCACCCTCGCCCGTGATGTCC
>CAZGLU010000244.1:4713-5982 GCA_964526095.1 uncultured Anaerolineaceae bacterium
TCCGCCGCGTCCTCGGTCAGGTCAGCCGCCGAATCGGTTTCCGCTTCGGCGGGCGTCAACTGCATGGCGACTTCGGTCTGGTTCGGCTGAATCTCGACACGTGGTGTGACAGTGTCCGCTTCCAACACCGGGAACGTGAGTGCCCCCAGTGCATACCCGCCGACACACACGACCAGGGCGATACCCAGGCCGAGGATGATGCCCATCACTAACCATTGCCAGCTTGCGTCACGCGTGCGACGGCGCAGGCTGCTATAGTCGCTCATTTACCAGCTCCTTCTCCTCACGATCCGAGCCAGCGACGGCTGGCCCCAGACAACTTCTACTATACCGTCCCCGTATTCCGTCACCAAACGCTTCACCTACGCTTAATCAGCGATCGTCGCGGACTCGATGGCGTCCGGATCCTCACGCGCCTCCAACAGCCGCCGGTACGTGGCCTGCAACATCAGCGCATCCGCCACGTGGAACGGCAGCGGCGCCTCGACCGCGACCGAGCCGCGAACATTATAGTCGATGAACGCCTGAAGTAAATCCCGATAATGGTACTCCGTCTCGTTGAGCGGCAGATGGTGGCGCTCGCCCTTGGCGGAATACGCGATCCCGGACAGATGCGCGTGGAAGCGCTCCAACGCCTCACGCCCCAACTCCGCCTCGATCTGCTCGAAAATGGCCGCGAACTCGGCGTAGCTGTTCATGGCGCCTGTCCCCGTCCGTGCGTGCAGGTGCGCGAAGTCGATGCACGGCAGCACACCCGGCACGTCGCGGCTGAGCTGGATCACCTCGTCCAACGAGCCGAACATCGACGGCTTGCCCATCGTCTCCGGCCTCAGCGTGACGTCCACCCCCTCCGCGTCCAGGATCGCACGCAGTTCCAGCAACTTCTCGCGCGCTCGTTCGTACACGTGTTCAGGAGGCTGGTTGTGGTAGGAGCCGGGATGGAACACGATATCCCGTGCGCCCGCCGCGTAGCCCTTGCGCGCCGCCGCCAGGAGCCGCTCGTCGCTTTTGCGCATCAGTTCGGCGGTCTGGCTGTTGAGGTTGATATAATACGGCGCGTGGATGCTGAGCGAGACGTCGTACTGAGCCGCTGTGTTCGCGATCGAGGCGCACATCTCGTCTGAGACGCGCACGCTCTGCACCCAGGCGATCTCAAGATGGTCCATGCCCAGCACGCGGATATGCTCGATGGCCGCAAGGGTGCCCGGCTTAGGGGTGGTCTGTGGGCTGCCTACCGTGCCAAAGCGCAGCCGCTCGGTCGTGGCTTCA
>CAZGLU010000245.1:0-5970 GCA_964526095.1 uncultured Anaerolineaceae bacterium
CCCCCCCCCCCCCCTCATCCTCCGCCCCCCCCCGCCCCCCCCACCCTCTCATACCCTCTTTCCCTACTCGACGCTCTTCCGATCTTGGCGGGCCGGACTCAGGGTAGGGTGCCGTTGGCGTGGTGCAACCGGCACACCGGGCAGTTCCCCGGCGTGACCACGCGCAGGTCGATGATCAGCTCGCGGACGCTCTCCAGGCGCAGCAGCGCAGCGATGGCGCGCTGGCGCTCGTCGTCGTCGTGCGCGTAGCCCTTGGCGAGCACCGTGCCATCCGGCTGCATCACAACCTCGACGTGCCCCTCCAGGCACCCGCAGGCACGCAGCGCCTCGTCGATCTGGCGCAGCGCACGGCTGAGGGCTGCCTGCTGGGCTTCCGGCTCGTCGGCTTCTTGGAAGGGGCCGCCCGGATGCGGCGCGGCCCGGAGGTTCCACGGGTTGAAATAGCCCCCGCCGTCGGGCCACCTCCCGTTGGCGTCGCTCCGGGACCGCCCCTGCGGATGCTTCCCGTTGAGGGAGGGCGAGACTTCAGGGTAATAGGGACGGTTCGCCGCCCAGGCGTTGTAGCGCCGCAGCAGGTCCATCAGCAGCGCGGCATCGGCCTCTGCCTCCCAGTAGGCAGCGGGGGTCCGCTGGCCGCTGCGCCATCCCCGCGCGTGGCGGGCTACCTGGGCGCGGGCACGCTCGGCCCGGTGCATGATCAGGGCCGGGAGGGATACGGTGTCGTGTTGGGTGTAGTAATCGTAGAGGGCGGTGAGGAGTCGATGCTCGCGCTTTGCGGCCTGTAGAACGGCGTCTAGCCCCTCCGCTTCCATGCAGTCGTGGCACGTATCCCGTGCGTGCTGCACCCGGACGAGCTTGTGTTTGGCTTGAGCCATCTGTTCTAGTAAGAAAGACGCCTCATCTTGGGTATGACGCGCCTCGTTCACCTGCATTTCTTTCTGACACTAGGCCCGCCTGCTACTCGCCTGTATTCTAGTATAGACTGCCGCCATTTGTAGGTGGCAGATGTCATCGGAAGCTCAGCCCTGTATAACCTTAACAGTGCCGCCGACCGCCCATTCATGTGTTTTCGAGGGGCCGCGCAGGGGCCGCACACAAGGAGAGCGTGAAATCCATGCACGAGCTAGAACCCTTTTCGATCTCGCTAGGCGGTGACCTGACGGCGACCGCAGTGCGCGTCCCCGGCACGATCCCCCCGGCTGAGTCCCTGGCGGCGCTGGGCCTGGACCCGGCCCCCGGCGTGATCGTCATGCACGGCGGGGCCTTGTTGGACGGCGACCTGCATCGCGCCGTGGTGGAGATGTTGGAGGACGGGCTGGCCCCGTGCGCGGCCCGGCGGGGCCTGCTGGTGGCGGATGGCGGCACGCAGATGGGCACGATGGCGGCGATGGGGGAGGCCCGCCGCCGGTCGGGCGCGCGCTACCCGCTGCTTGGCGTTTGCCCCACGCAGATGGTCACGTACCCCGGCGGGCCGGAGGACGATGCTGAGCGGTACAGTCTGGACCCCGGCCATTCGCATTTCCTACTGGTCGAGGGGGGCGGCTTCGGCGTCGAATCGGACCTGCTGGTTGGCCTGGCGCGGGCGGGCAGCGGGCCGGGCGTCGCGCTGATCATCAACGGCGGCGAGATCGTGTGCCGCGAGGCGCAGATGCACGCGGCGAACGGCACGCCGATCATCGTGCTGCGCGGCTCCGGGCGCATGGCCGACCAACTGGCCGACCCGTCGAGCAAGGAGCGGCGTTCGTTCCCGGCGGGCGCCCAGATCGAGGTTGTGGACCTGGGCCAGCCGCCCGCGCTCCTGGCCGCGCTGGACCGCTTCCTCGGTGGGTAGACGGGGCCGCGCGGCTCAGAGCGTTCGCGCGTAAAGCTGCTGCGTGTAGCCCTCCGGCTCGTAGTCGATCTCCAGCAGCGGCAGGGTCACGTCCCAGACGAACGTGACCAGCGTGCCGTAGTTGTGGCGCAGTGCCCAGTCGCGCAGGGCGACCATCAGCAGGTTGTTGAGCGGCCGCTTGGTCCACATGAAGACGTGCACCTTTTCCGGATCGACGCGGTCCTGCTGGAACAGGGCATACGCCTCCTGCCCGGTGAGTGTGATGTGCACGCGGGCGGATTCCGTTTCGACGATCTCCGGCACGCTGTTCCAGAAGCCGGGCGGCATGCGGTCCCATTCCTCGCGGGCGTTCTGGTAGCGTCCGAGCGGCATGTGCCAGCCGGTGATCTGCGCCGGGTCGAAGGTGGTGAGCGCGGTCGCGCGGTAGAAGACGCGCCCCTCCGCCGCCGGGAAACGGATCCGCTGGCCGGTATGGGTGCGCTGGTAGCGGTGGTGCTCGTACAGCGCGGCGTCGTCACCGGCGTCCGCGACGGTGACGCGCTTGCTCCGGATCGCCTCCCCGATCTGCTGGATGTAGGTCAGCAGGGCGCTGCCGAGGCCGATCCCATCGAACTCCGGGTGCACCCGCAGCCGCGACACGTTGACGTGATGCCCGAACGGCTCCGGCTCGTTCCCGATGAAGATCTCCGCCTCTGCCCCCACGCGGCCCTCGACCTCGGCCACCAACGGGATGCCGTCCACGCCGCGTAGCAGGTTCGCCAGGTGCACGGCGCACATCTCGACGCTCATCTGCGGCCCGCCGTTCTGCCAGCGTTCGAACAGCGTCAGGTCATCGTAATCGGTGGGGACGGGTGTGCCGTCGGGGTCGCGGCGGGTCCAGGTATCGACCGTGGCCTTGTAGACCTCGGTGATGCTGGCGGCGTCGGCCAGTGTGGCCTGACGGACGGTGATTTGAGACATACGGTACTCCTGCCGTGTCGTTAGAGTAGGTCGTTCAGCGCGATCATCGGGTGGCGCTGGGGGAACAGCACCCGCAGCAGCCCGGCGTGGCGCTCGTGGTAGCCGGTGCTGAGGTGGTCGATCCCGTACCAGCCGGTGATCAGGCGTGTGAGCGAGGTGGACGGCACCTCCAGCTCGATCGTCTCCGCGCTGCCCCGCGCGCCGAGCGTGAGCGCCGCCGTCTCGTGCTCGGTGGTGATGACGATCCGGCAGGCGCGCCCCGCATAGCGGCTGTTCAGGGCGCGTTCCTCCAGCGCAGGGGCGAGGTGGTCCAGGGCGATTTGGGCGTCGTGCAGGTGCAGCGCCGCCGCGCCGGTGAAGGCGCGCAGGGTGGCGCCGCGTGCCAGGGCGTGGCGCATGAAGGTGCTGTCGGGCGGGACGAACAGGCCGATGCGGTCGACCTGGAGGCGGGCGGCGATGGCGCCTACCTCCGCGAGCAGTGCCTCGACCCCGTCCGGGTGATCCCCGGCGACCTCCACCACGTTGAAGCAGGCGGCGTCCTCCGCCCGGAACCAGTTGACGTCGCACCCGGCGATCACGCGGACATAGGCCAGCAGCCGCCCCTCGGCCTCCGCCACCAGGAAATCGTCGCTGTGGTAGCGGCCCGTCCGGATCAGGTGATCGAGCTGCCAGGTCCAGGTCGCCTCGTCACGCTCGATCAGGTAGCGGCCTCGCGCGCTCTCCGCCGTGTAGAGCGCCTGCACGTTCGGCAGGTCGCTGCTGTAAAACGGGCGGACCGTGACCGGCTGGTTGTGGGCGTTCAACCAGTCGGCGGTGCGGCGCTCGTAGGCGTGGTCGGGGTTCCAGTAGCCGGCCTTCTGTGCCAGCACCGTCGCGATCTCGGACTCGAAGCTGGTCAGGTACAGACCGGCGGCGTATTCGAACTGCCAGCCGTCGTGGGCCGGGGTCGGCCCCACCATCAGGGCGAGCGCGTCCTCGCGCTCGGTCAGACGGTCGTGCAGCGCGTCGAACAGCAGCGCCTCCACCTCGCCGTCCCGGTGTGTGTCGGCGACCGCGACCAGCGCGACCTCGGCGGCGGGCAGCACCGCTTCGCCGATGCGCACGAGGCGCGGGATCAGCAGGCCGTGACCGATGATCGGGCCTTCCGGCCCGGCCTCGACGACCAGCGCATCATCCGGCGCAAAGCCGGGATACGTGCCATACCACGCGGCGACGGCTTCCTCCTCCTCCGGGCCGAGGACCTCGCGGAGGAAGGCGAGGATGGCGGTACGCTCCTCTGGCCAGTGAATGCTACGGATCTGCATGGACGCTCCGGGTTGTGCGGTGACGTGTGCCGATTATACGTCCAGCCGGGGCGGGACGCTATCACGGCTGCGCGGGATGGCCCGGCGGGCGGCCTCAAAAAGGTTGCAGGTTTGCAGCCGGGCGGTAAAGTAGAGACCAGACCTACAAAGCCGATCAGCGTGAAGGAGGATGGTCTTGACCGACGAAGGCCCCTATATTTTCGCCGGGACGTCAAATGAACCGTTAGCCAGAGCCATCTGCGATTACCTGGGTGTGCCGCTGCGGCCAACCCATATCGAGCGGTTCAGCCATGGGGCGCTGCGCATTCAGCTTGGCGTAAGCGTGCGGAACAAAGACGTCTACATCGTCCAATCGCTGACGGATCCGGTGCACCGGCATTTGATGCAGATGCTGATGATGCTGGATATCGCACGTCATGGGGATGCGGCGCGGGTCACGGCTGTGGTGCCCTATTTCGTGTATGGGCGGTCGGACAAGAAGGATGCCCCCCGGATCAGCATCACCGGCAAGCTCGTCGCGCAGTTGATCGAGACGGCGGGCGCCGACCGCGTGATCGCGATGACGCTGCACTCACCCCAGACGCACGGGTTCTTCGACGTGCCGCTGGACCACCTCACCAGCCTGCGGGTGATGGTCGATCATTTCAAGAAGCAAGACCTCTCCGACACGATCGTGGTGTCGCCGGACGTGGGCTATGCCAAGCAGGCGACCAAGCTGGCGAGCGCGCTGCGGCTGCCGCTGGCGGTCGGCACGAAGGTCCGGCTGGCCGATACGCACGTGCAGATCACCTCCGTGCTTGGCCCGCGCGGGCCGCACGTCAAGCGCGCCATCGTCATCGACGACGAGATCGCCACCGCCGGGACGATGATGGAGATCGTGAGCGTGCTGGCTGAGCAGGGTACGCAGGAGTTCGCGCTGGCCGCGACGCACGGCCTGTTCACCGGCAATTCGATCGAGCGCCTGAACGCGCTGGAGAACGTGAAGGAGATCGTCGTCACCGACACCGTGTACGCGCCCCACGCCATGGACGCGATCGAGAAGCTGCACTGCCTCTCCGTCGCGTCGGTGTTCGGCGACGCGATCCTGTGCAACCATGAGGGCAAGTCGGTGGGCGAGCTGTTCACCTTCTGGAGCGAGGATATGCTGCCAGACACGTCACTGGGTTAGGAGCGCGCTTATTCTGCCATGCGACCAACACAAGCATCCCCCATCCGCCGTCTGTGGCGGATGGTTTTTCTGGCCGTGGCCGGGACGGCGGCGCTGGGTACCGGCGCACTGGCGGCGTACTTCGCGGCGTTAGGAGGCGGCACCTTGACCACGGACCTCGCGGCGGTGCGGGAGGACATGGTGATCAGCGGCGTGGGGAGCCGCGCGCGCGCGATCTGGGAGGTGGGCCGCGCACGCGGCAACCTGGCGCGGGCGTTCGCCGTGATCGGGGACAGCATCAGCGCCGATGCGAACTTCCTGCGGCCCATCGCGGCGGGGCAGATCGATCTCGGCCCCCATACCTATCTGGGCGACACGATCGCGTATTTCTCCGGGCCGGACGGGCGCGGCGCGAACCCCTTCAGCGTGCCCTCGGTGGCGGCCTGGGGCGGGTGGATGACCGAAACCGTGCTGAACCCGGCCATGGCGGACGGGGCGCTGTGCCAGCCGGGCGAGACGCCGCTGGCCTGCGAGCTGCGCCTGGCGCGTCCGGCGGTCGCGCTGATCATGCTCGGCACGAACGACCTGGCGGGCGGTCGGTCGCTGGACACCTACCGCGCCAACCTGGAACAGATCGTGCAGACGTGTGCCGACGCGGGCGTGATCCCGGTCCTCAGCACGATCCCGCCCATGCCGCGCAGCCCGCTTGAGGATGAGATCGGAAGAGC
>CAZGLU010000246.1:0-5963 GCA_964526095.1 uncultured Anaerolineaceae bacterium
GATAATGAGCGGTGACTGGAGTTCAGACGTGTGCTCTTCCGATCTCGTCCACGTCCAGTTCGGTGATGTCCCCCTGCACCAACTCGATGCTGACGTCATTCACGGTGGCCTGCATATGCACCCTCCTTCTCTCGGCGGCCCGGCTCCACGGCCAGGGGTGCCGCATCGGGCACCGGCACATCCGCCCGGAGCCGCTCAAACAGCGCCAGCGACAGGAAAAAGACGAAGGCGAGATTGATCGAGAAGTAGCCCACATCAACCAGCCCGTGCCCCAGCATGTGCGCCATGCTGCCCGCGAGGCCGAGGGTCAACGCCAGCGCCAGCGGGTCGCGCCCGACACGCCCGCGCAGCCGCACGATGCCCCGCCAGAAGGCCACCTGGAACGCGACGCCGAGCACCACGCCGAGGATGCCCAGGTTGACCCAATAGTTGAGCACGATGTTGTGCGGGATCGAGAGGTTCGGCTCGGCCCAGGCTTCCGCCAGCAGGTAGCGGCTGCGATACAGGTACAGGAACTGGTCCAGCCCGGCCCCGGTGAGAGGCCGCTCGCGGATCAGGTTGAGCGAGCTGTACCACAGGCGCGTGCGGAAGAAGGCCGTGTCGCCCGTCAGGTCCGCCAGCCGGGGCAGCGCCAGCGAGAGCAGCGCGAACGCCAGCACCGCCACGACCGCCAGCCCGACCAGCGGCAGGAGCGCGCGCCGTCCCTGCCACACCAGGAGCATCACCGCCGCCGCCGCTGGCAGGCCGAGCAGGATCGCGCCCCGGCTCTGGCTCAACAGGAGCGCGAGCAGCATCACGCCCGCCCCCACCCCGGCGAAGGTGCGCCGCCAGAAGCCCACCGGCAGGGCGACGAACGCCGCCGCGAACGGCAGGCAGCGCCCCAGGTACAGGCCCACGCCGTTCGGGGAGCCATAGACCCCGATCAGGCGGCGCGTGCCTTCGGCCTCGACCACGGATTGCCCGGTCACGAACAGGTACAGCCCGACCACGGCCACCGTCAGCCCGGTGAAGACCAGCGCATCGGCCAGCCACAGCAGGTCCCGCCGGGAAGGCCGCAGGGCGCGCAGCAGGAAGTAGAACAGGGCCGGTTCCACGATGATCACGCGGAAGTAATGCAGCGCCGGGCCGCGCAGCGCCGCCCAGGTCAGGGAGAGGGCGCCGAGCGCGACGAACGCCAGCGCCAGTCCATCGAGCGCGGTGAGGCGCGGGACCGGGATGCGCCACGCCGGGTCAGCCCGCCGCATACGCGCCCACTCCACGACGCCCCGCGCCGTCACGGCGAGCACCGTGACGATCAGATACGCCTCGACCGCCGTGAACACCCGGAACAGCAGGTCCAGCCGGGAGAGGAAGAACGCCGACCAGAAGATGACCAGCATCGCGCCCAGCAGCGGACGGTTGAAGATCAGCACGAACAGGACGACCATCGCCGCCAGCGTCACGACGGCGACGGGCGACAGCGACGCGATCCCGGCGGTGAGGACCGTCAGCGCCAGCGCGGGCGGGTCGCGGCGCAGCAGCGCGGGCACGGTGTCATGCCACGTCAGCAGCACGCCGACCAGCGCGACGGCGGACAGCAGCAGCCCGGCCAGCCATTCCCCGGCGCGGTGCAGCGCCTCCGGCGAGGGTAGACGCACCGCGCCCCAGGGCATCCGCGCCAGCACGACCACGCCAGCCAGCAGCGCCAGGGCGCCGATGGCCCCCGCCCCGGCCAGGGCGGCATCATAGCGGGCGGTATCGGGCGCGGACCCCACCGCGTAGCCTGCGATCGGCCAGCGGTCGTCGCCGTTGTAGGGCCGGTGGATGATCGTGGCGGTGTGCGGCCCGAAGTCCAGCCCGTCGGCCACCCGGATCAACGTGAACTCCGGGACGCGCTCCGGCGAGGTCAGCAGCAGGAACGCCTGCCCCTCGCGGTTGCGCGGCAGCGCGTTGGCAGGCTCGCCATCGACCGTGACGTACAGATACGCCATGTAGTCGTCGCGGCGGACCGGCAGCGCCAGCGCGTCGCCCACGAAGGTGAGCGTGATAGTGTTCTCCATCTCCGGCGTGACTGCATCGGGATCGGGGATCTCGGCGTCTACGCCCAACTCACTGAAACGCCAATTGTCGGAATAGGTCGTGTGCGGGTTCTGAACGGGGTGCAGCCCCGGCGTCAGGCCCTCCGGCGCATCGAACAGCGGCCCCTCCGCCAGCCACGCATCAAGCGCGGGCGCCACGGCGAAGCCCTGGATCGGGTCGTCGGGCGGTGCGTCGGGGTCCCAATGCTGGAGGATCAGCCCACCAACCCACGCCCATTCACGTTCGGCGCGCGCATACGCCGCACACGTATAGGCGGCTTGCTGCGCGGCGGTCACGCTCCCCCAGATCGAAGGCGGCCCGCGCCAGTCGTCGGGCAGTGTGTTCCACCCGAAGTTGCTGCCCCACAGTGGCTTGTCGCCGTCGCCCCACCGGATCATCTCCTCACGCAGCAGGATCAGGCGCGAGAAGTTCAGCACGCCTTCGGACACGCGCCGGTCGTCCGGCCCGGTGTCGAAGCCGTAGGGCTTGCCCGCCGCCGCGTCGAAGTACGGCCCCGCGCCCAGTTCGTAGAGCGCGCGCAGGTAGCGCACGTCGCTGAGGTTGCGCGGCCCGGTCTCGACCGTCGGCGCCAGTGCGGCGGCGATCACCTGCGCGCTGGCGTCCGCGTCGTGGATCGCGCCGTACGCCTCGCGCAGCATGGCGGCGTAGTGTGCCGGACGCACGTCCAGGTTGCCCCAATGCGAGGTGATGTTCGGCTCGTCCCATATCTGGTAGAAGTCGATCATCTCACCGTAACGCGCCGCCACGGCGCCCGCGAAGGCGGCATATTCACCCACGCTGGCGGGCGGCGCGAAGGGGTGATCGGGGGCCAACTCGTGCCGCGCCCAGGGCGGCGCCCCGTCCAGCACGGCGACCAGCCGCAGGCCCTCGCGGGCGGCGACGGCCTCCACGACCCGGTCATACGCGGCCCACTCGTACGCGCCCGGTTCCGGCTCGATGGCCTCCCACAGAAACGGCTGCCGGACCCACACGAACCCGGCCCCGGCGATGCGGTCCAACTCGGCGTCAAGCTGATCGTCTGCGTACTGGCGCAGCTCGACGTTCACCCCGGCCAGCGGCAGGCGGGTCGGCACGTCGAGCGTCGCCGCCGCGTCCACCCAGCCGCGCGTTTCGCGGGCGCGAGCGGTCCATGCCGACGCAGCCGCCACGGCGCTGCCCAGGACCAGGGCGGCGCAGACGATAAACAGCAGGGTTTTCGTCCTCATGGCGTGCGGGACCAACGCGGGCGCGAGGATTGGCCGTCACTGGTGATCTGCGTGCCGTGTCCCGTTGCCACGTCCACGACCCACAGGTTGTTCTGGTAGATCACCGCGATCTGTCTCCCGGATGGACTCCACGCGATCCCATCCTCCGGATCCGGGCGGATACCGGCGCGCTCCGGGCCGGGGAACAACAGCCGCGCGTTGCTGCCGTCGCGGTCCGCGATCCACAGGTCGTACTGCGCGTTCGGGCTGTTGAGCGGGTCACGCGCCTGGAAGTACGCGATCAGGTATTCCGTCCCCCCGTTCGCCCCCTCGATGAGCGGCGAGTAGGTGGGGGTCGCCCAGATGCCAGTCCGCGTCAGGAACGGCGCGATCGCCAGATCGGACGCCGGGTCCAGCACCGCCGTGTCGAAGATAATGCTGTCCTCCGGCGACTCCGAGCCGTAGGGCGCGCCGTGAACGGTGGTGATCAGGTGCCCGTCCGGCGACCAGGACAGCGTCGGCACCCACACCCAGTAGCTCACCCGCGCCGTGGCGTATTCGGGGAAGCTCAACAACGTCTGAAAGTCGCCGGTCTCCAGGTCTACCAGCCCGACGCTGTCGGCCACCGCCCACGCGACCTGCGTGCCGTCCTCAGACCAGCGATAGTTGCGCCCCCAGTAGGCGTATGCGCCGATGCTGTTCTGCGGCACCACGTCGGTGACCGTCTCCGCCTCGCCCGTCTGCGGGTTCAACTCCATCACGTACAGGTCGTTGTACGCCTGCCAGTTCGGCACGTCATCGACCGGCGAGGCCGTGGAATAGCTGACAGCCGGGTTCTCGCGCCCAGGGACCCACTCCGCCGCGATCACATCGGTCGGCACAAGCTGGACCGGGTCCGGCGTGCGTGCAGCCGTATCGAGGATCGCCCACAACTCGTTCGAGAACTCCGGATCGTCGGGGTCGGCCGTGCTCTGCGTGTAGAGCAGGCGGCGGCCATCCGGCGAAAGGTCGAACACACGCCGGTCAAGCTCACCCCCGCTGGTCAGCGGGCGCAGGTTGGTGGTGCTGTCCTCGATGATCATAGCCTGCCGCCCGGAGATGAACGCCAGGACGCCGTCGATCGGCAGCGCCGTGTCGGGCGGGGCAAGCCCAACCGCAATGATCTGGGAGCGCGGGGCCTGCTTGGGCGTGCGGCTGGCGAGGGAGGGCGCCCCCACCGGCTCGCCGTCCCGCTCGATCGTGCGGTAGCAGACCTCCTCGATGCCGTCCACGCCGGTCTGGATCACCTGCCGCTCGCCCGGCGGTAGCTGGTGCGTCGGCTGCTCAATCGTGTCTGCCGGGATGACCTGCTCCTCGCAGGCGAGGCGCTCCACCACGCGCGAGATCGTGATGCGCATCCCGCCCGTCAACTGTGCAAACAGCGGCGGGTTGACCTCGTCCAGTTCGTTGAGCGTCACGCCGATGTCCTGGAGGAACTGCCCGACCGACATCTGGCGGCTGTAGGTGTACACACGTGTCGTGCCGTCCACGTCCACGGTCACGCTGAACTCGCCGGAACCGGGGTTGCCGTCCCCGCTGCACGCGGCGAGCAGGCCCAACAGGACGACCACGAACAGCCCAATACGCGGCATCACAGGCTTCATCGTCAGCTTTTCACAGGTAGGCAGCCGGGGAAGCGCAGTGCGCGCGCCCCACCGGCCGTAACGAAGCGCACAGAAAAAGGTTGTACCATATGGTAATCAACACGCGATGCTTTGATCAAGAAAAGGGTGAACATCGTGTTTGACCCAACCGCGAACGAATACCTCGCCAGTCTACCAGATGTCGAGACGGCTCGCCTGCCCAAAGGCGCGCTGTTCGTGGCCCAGGGGCGCCTCTATCAGGTCGTGGAAACCGGATCGGGCGGCTTTCACAAGGGCCGCGAGTGGCGCCAGACCGAGGCAACGGACGTGGCGCTCGTCCCCGGCTCGCTGCCCGCGCGTTATCTGCCCGTCGTGCGGCGCGGGCGCGTGCTGCCCGTATACCGCTCGCGCGACGAGTTGAGCGCGGGAGATCAGCCGACCTGCTTCGTGTTCCCTGTCGAAAGCCTCGCCCTCGATGCCGCCTACCTGGACGCCGCACTGATCCTCAGCTCGGGCGCCTACGTCCGCGCCGAGGAGCGCGAACCGGCCTTCGCCCTGACGGACGGCGCGCGCGCGTTCCGCCTCTATTACTACCGCCGCACGGCGCACGGCCGCCCCGCCGACCTTTCGTCCCTGCGCGACTACACCCGCCCATTCACGCCGCGTCCGCACACCGAGGGGCCGCTGTACTGGCGCCTGCTGCCCACGTGGACCGAGTCCACCGGCGCGGCGGAGATGACGCAGCCCTCACTGCCACTGCTCGACATGGCGGAGGCGGGCGGCGACACCGTGCCCCACAGCCCGCCATCCCCGGCCGAGTGAGGTCCGCCGCTTCACAAAAACGCACCCCCGGCCCGCGCCGGGGGTGTTTGTGTCAGGGTCACCTGACCGTGACTACTGGATCCCGGCCGCCTGCTGCACGGCCTGAAGCGTTTGCAGGGCCGTCAGGTTGCGCACGTTCACGCCGTAGCTCAGCGAGGCGTCGGTCAGGTCGCCCGGCCCCAGCGGCGAGATGCTCCCCAGGTCGGTGATGCCGCGCTCCTGCATGGCCCGCCACAGGTTCCACAGCGGGATCTGC
>CAZGLU010000247.1:0-5958 GCA_964526095.1 uncultured Anaerolineaceae bacterium
ATCTTGTCCGGGTTGACCGGGATCACGGCGGTCTTACCTTGCAGCCCGTCCTGTACCATGCGTTGCGTCGGCAGCACGCGCCCCCCCAGGATCAGGCGGCTTCCGGCGGGCAGCGCGTCGGCCAGCGCCACGACGAACGGCACCACTTCGTCTTGCAGCGCCAGGTCGTAGGCGTCCAGCACGATCGTGACCGGGTTCGGCTCCAGCGCCCGCCCGATGGCCGCCGCCGGGTTGCGGTCGGTGGGCAGGTCGGGCAGGTCGATGTTCAGTTGTGCGCGTAAGGCGTCGCGCAGTTGGACCAGCAGCGTTTCAAGCGGGTAGCCCGCGCTCGGCACGGACAGGAACAGAGGCCGGGTTTCGGTGTCCAGCAGGATCGGCGCCAAAAGGCTGTGTTGACCGTGAAAGTCCGGATGGAGGACAACCAGGCGGATCTCAGGCCCAAGGGCCTGGAATTGTTCCTTCGCGCTTGCAAATGAGCTTACAGTATTCACGATTGACCACCTCCATCCTGTAAAACAGGCGTCACGTGTTTGGGATAGGGGGAACTGATTGTTTTGTTATAGGGCTAGACTGAACGTCTTTATTGATAGCATTATACACGCATGAGGAAATCGGAACAACCGAAAATAGCCCTTGTTGCGGGGATCAGATTAGAGAACTGTTGGCTGTATGCGTGCTGGCGATTGTCGCGCCGGGTAAGATCACGGTTGAGGTGAAATGATAATTGCAGTTGAGGCCGCTCCTGGCGTGGGGGAGGGGGCTTCGGAGGCGGCTTCAGTCGCCTGCACGGGTTCGGTCGCTTCCGCTGTGGCGAGGGGCGCTTCGTCCGGCGTGGCGGGCGTCAGGGTGGGCAGGGGCGTATCGGTCGGCGGCCGGGTCGGGGCCGGGTCATCGGGGGAGCGGAAGGTCGCGCAGGCCAGCACGCTGAGCGTGATCATCAACAGGCTCAGGGCCAGGGCGCGGGTTGTCTTCGTCACAAGCCAGGTCCATTCTGTGCGCGGGCGGGGCCTTGTGGCGATGGGCCGGATCGGGAGGCCGGTCAGACCGCCGCCCGCCGCACCGCTTCGACCACGTTCGGCAGGTGTTCGATCTTCGCCAGGATGCGCGCGAGCTGCTTGAGGTCGCGGATCTCCATCGTCAGCTCGAACGTCGCGATGTTGTGCCGGGTGCTGATGTTGACGTTCGACATGTTGATGTTCTCGTCGGCGATCACCGCGCCGATGTCCCGCATCAGCCCTTCGCGGTCATAGGCCACGATCAGCACCGGCACCGGGTATACCTGATCGTTGGCTGGCGGCCACGTCACGTTGATGATGCGCTCCGGCTCGTTCGTGTTCAGCACGTTCTTGCAGTCCGCGCGGTGGACCGTGATCCCCTTGCCGCGCGTGATGAAGCCGGAGATCTCGTCGCCATAGGTCGGGTTGCAGCAGCGTGCCAGCGTCACCAGCAGCCCGCCCGTCTCGTCGATGCGCATCCCGTCGGCTTTCACCGGCTCGTCCGCCCGGACGACGTTCGCCTCCAGCCGTTCGGCAGCCGCGGCCTCTTGCGTGCGGCGCTCGGCCTCCAGCAGGCGGAACCCGATCTGCGCGGCGGTGACGTCGCCATAGCCGATCGCCGCCATCAGGTCCTCGGCGGTGCTGTAGTTCAGTTGCGCCGCGATCTCGTCACGGGACAGTTGCGCCAGCCCGAGCTTCCGTAGCTCGCGGTCGAGCACTTCCTTGCCGTCGGCGATGCTCTTTTCCCGGTCGCGCCGCTTGAACCACTGCCGGATCTTGCTGCGCGCGCGCTGGGTCGCCGTGAAGCCCAGGTCCGGGTTGAGCCAGTCCAGGCTGGGGCCGCCCCGGTTCGCCGTGATGATCTCCACGCGCTCGCCGTTTTTCAGTTGGTAGTCCAGCGAGACTAGCCGCCCGTTGACTTTCGCGCCCCGGCAGCGGTGACCCACCTCGGTGTGGATGTGGTAGGCGAAGTCGATCGGTGTGGCCCCTTCCGGCAGGTCGATGATGTCGCCCTTCGGCGTGAACGCGTAAATGCGTTCCGGCGAGATCTGGGCGATCATGCTCTCGACGAATTCGTTGGGGTCCTCGCCGTCGGAATCCTGCTGGACGTCCTCCATCATGCGCCGGATGCGCTCGATACGCCGCTCGAACGCGCTTTCATTAGAGGCGCTGGTGCGGCCCTCCTTGTAGCGCCAGTGGGCCGCGATGCCGTACTCCGCCTCCTCGTCCATCTCCCGCGTGCGGATCTGCACTTCCAGCGTCTTGCCCTCTTTGTCGAGGACGGCGGTGTGCAGGCTGCGGTACGAGTTCTCCTTCGGCGAGGAGATGTAGTCGTCAAACTCGCCCGGTATCGCGCGGAAGATGTGGTGGATGATGCCGAGCGCCTGGTAGCACTCTGGGATGGAGTCCACGATGATGCGGATCGCGCGGATGTCGTAGATCTGGCTGAAGGGCAGGCGCTTGCGCTCCATCTTGCGGTAGATGGAGTAGATGTGCTTGGGCCGCGCCTTGAACTCCGCCCGCAGCCCCTCCCGCGCGAACTGCTCGCGGATGTAGGCCGTGACGCGCTCCATGTACGCCTCGCGGTCCTTGCGCCGCTCGTCGATCTGGTTCGCGATCTCCTTATAGCGATCGGGGTCGATGTAGCGGAAGGCCAGGTCCTCCAGCTCCCACTTCATCTGCCAGATGCCGAGCCGGTTGGCGATGGGCGCGAAGATGTCCAGCGTTTCGCGGGCGGTGGTGAGTTGCTTATGCGCGGGCATGTAGCCCAGCGTGCGCATATTGTGCAGCCGGTCGGCCAGCTTGATCAACATCACGCGGAAGTCCGAACCCATCGCGAGGAACGTCTTGCGCAGGTATTCGGCCTCACGGTCGCGCGGCTTGCCGCCGTGCATCCCATCGACGCCGGTCGGGAGCTGCTTCAGTTTCGTGACGCCGTCCACCAGTTCGGCGATCTTCGGGCCGAACTCCGTTTCGATGTCTTCCAGCGTGACGCCGGTATCTTCCACCACGTCGTGCAGGATCGCCGCCGCGATCGTTGTGGCGTCCATACGCATGTCGGCCAGGATCTGGCCGACAGCAAGGCAGTGGACGATGTAGGGCTGGCCGGATTTACGAAATTGTCCGGCGTGCGCCACCTTGGCCCGCTCAAAGGCGCGTTCGATGAGCGCCCGGTCGCTTGGCGACAGGTCGGGCAGGGCGGCAAAGATGCCGGTCAGGTCCAGCGCTTCAGTCGTCTGCACGGTTGTTCCTATAAACCTCTCTTGATCTTATTAGTATAGCTTCCGCTAATCGCCGGTGCAATGGTTGTTCCCAACCTCGCCCGGTCTCGCCCAATAAATTCGACGGTTATTGATTCAATTCGCTGTGTTGCGGTATATTCTATCCGATGTTCAGCCGCAACAGGTGTCCTGGTTAGCACGTATGGATGGAGGGTACGGAGCTGTGACTGCTACCAAAGCAAAACGCACCGAGGTCGCGGAGTCGGTTCCCGCCGCGGACTGGCTGCGCGTGGTTTCGATCATTGTCGCTGTCGCCGGTATTTTAGTGGCCGGTTACCTGTCCTGGGCCGAGATCACCGGCAACGAAACGCAATGTCTGAACACCGGCAACATTAACTGTGAGGCGGTGCAGTCCAGCGCCTACTCTGAAGTGCTCGGCATCCCGATCGCCGTGCTCGGCCTGATCGGCTACGTCGCGATCCTCGGCGTGCTGCTGCTGGAGGATCAGATCCCCTTCCTCGCTGCCTACGGGCGGACGCTGATCGTCGGGCTGGCCCTCTTTGGCGTGATCTTCTCCGCGTACCTCACGCTGGTCGAGGCGACGGTGCTGGAAGCCTGGTGCCAGTGGTGCGTGATCTCCGCGATCCTGATCACGATCCTGCTGGTTCTCGGCGCGATCCGCCTCAATCGGCTGCTCGGCGCGCTGCGGAGCTGATTATTACTCCTGCGCTGGATCGGCAGGCGGCCCAACGGGCCGCCTGTTTGTTTGTCTCACTTGAGCGCCTGCCAGCGCGGGCGCGTGCTACCCCTCGTGCTGCCGCAGGGTGCGCGCGAAGATCTCTTCCTGGTCGCTGCGGCGCTTGCTCTTCTTGTTGCGCTTCTTGTTGGACTGGCGCTCCGGCATTGCTATCCCGGACGCTTCGAGCGCCTGGCGCAGCGCCAACTCCATCGCAGTGGGCATCGGCTCTTCCGGCTCGTCGTCCTCGACGGTGACAGGCTCTTCCAGGGCGCGGATGCTCAGGTCGATCTGCTTCTTGCGCCGGTTGACGCCGATCACCTTCACCTGGACCTCGTCATCGACCCGCACGACGTCGCTCGTATCGCCAACGTAGCCCTGGGCCAGTTCCGAGACGTGCACCAGGCCGGGCCGCTCGGCGCCGATGTCCACGAACGCGCCGAACTTCTCCACGCGCACGACCTTGCCGGTGAACACCTTGCCCGGTTCGATCTCCGACCACTCTACCGCGGCCGGTTCCAGCATCGTCAGGCCGATCCGCCCGCGCTTGCGGTCCACTTCCTGGACCCAGGCCGTGATGCGGTCGCCCTCGTTCAGCACGTCGGAGACGTTCTTGACGTGGCTTTCACTGATCTGCGAGATATGGAGCAGTCCGGGCCGGCCCACGCCAATGTCAACCAGCGCGCCGTACAGTTCGATCTTTTTGACGACGCCCTCGACCTTCATCTTCGGGACGATATCGTCAAAGGTGATGGGCGCATTGTTTTCGGTGGTCATTCCACGGGCTCCTTATCCGCAGCGTCGCAACGCTCCGGCTTGAATGATCTCTTGAACAGAACGCCGGGATTATACCTGTTCGCGCGGGTCGGGTCAACGGTATTTTTGGGGGGATTGTGCCGCTCTGCACAAAGGTGGAAGAACCGGGCGGGTTTGGGAACCCGCCCCTACAAAACGCGCTTTTTTCCCTTCCCTCCGCTCGCGTGGGGGAAGCGGGGCAGCACCCGCCCCAACTCAACTCGCTCTGCTCCCCCTCTCCAGCCCAGACTGGAGAGGGGGCCGGGGGGTGAGGTCTGCTGCTAGCTCGCCAGGTGCTCCTGAATGATCTGGTCGAAGACCTCGAACGGCTGCGCGCCGATCGGGTACACCACGCCGTTCACCACGAAGCCCGGCGTGCCCCGGAAGCCCCATGCCACCGCGTCCTGGTAGTCCGCCTGGATCTCCGACATATAGCGCTCGCTTTCCAGGCAGGACACGAACGCGTCCGTATCCAGGTCCAGGTCACCGGCCATGCTCACCAGCGTATCCTGGCTCAGCGTGACCTGTGTGCCCCCCGTTACGGTGTCAAAGATGATGTTGTGCATGTCCCAGAACGCTTCCTGCTCCTCGGCGCACTCGGCCGCCATCGCCGCGCGGATCGAGTCCTCGCCGAAGATCGGGAAGTCGCGGTAGATGAACTTGACCTCGTCCGGGTACTTCTCCAGGATCTGCGGCAGCGTGTCGTTGTACCACCGGCCGCAGTAGCCGCACTGGAAGTCGGAGAATTCCACGATCGTCACCGGCGCGTCCGCCGGGCCGAGGAACGCGTCATCGTCCTGGTAGACCTCCGGCGGCATCACGGTCGGGGTGGGGGGGATCGGTGTGTTGGTCGGTTGCAGCAGCGCCACCTGCGTGCCCACGGCCTGATCGATCATCTGCTGGATGTTCGCCGGTTCGCCGCCGCCGCTCGCGGCAGGGGGAAGCAGCGCGAACTGGGTGCCCACGGCGCGTTCGACCGCCGCGTTCAGTTCGCTCTCGTCAACACCGCCCTCGCTACCGTAGACGAGCGTTGCGATCAGCAGGCCCGCCAGCAAAAACACCAGCGCGGTCATGACCAGCGTCAGGGTCGGTCGTGTGTCGGGCTGGGGGCGGGGCGGGGGCAGCACGTCGGGGCGCAGGGAGATCGGCTCAGGTGCTTCATCAGATCGGAAGAGCACACGTCTGAACTCCAGTCACGAGATTCCATCGC
>CAZGLU010000248.1:0-5933 GCA_964526095.1 uncultured Anaerolineaceae bacterium
AACAGGTCGGGCAGCGTCCCGCCCGGCAACCGGCAGATGTGCTCGGCGGGCACGCCCAGACCTTCCGCCCGGCGGGCCAGTGCGCGCGAAATGACGGTCAGGCCATCCGCCCGCGTGCGGAACGCTTCCTCGTAATACGTCTCGACCGGCCCAAACACAAGCTGGTACCAGCGGGGCCGCGCCTCGGCGATAATACCGCCGCGCCCCCACCAGTCGTTCCAGTCCGTGACCCACGGGATGTTGTGCCGCTTGACGTACCGCATCGCCGGGTAAATGGTGGACAGCCGGGTTTCAAAGCAGTGCACCAGGTCCCACGACGGCTCGGTTCGCCGCAAGTACAACTCGCGGTTGAAGGCGTTCCATACGTCCCACCCGGCACGCGCCCTCCCGAACAGCAGGTCCGGCATCTCCACGATGGGCACGCCATCCCACTCGGATTCCACCACGCCCACGCGGCGCGTCTCCGCTGTGACGATCAGCTTGACGACGTGACCGCGCTCCATCAGGTGTTTTGCGATGATGTGCGGTCGCGCCTGCGCCTTGTGCCGGCGGTGGTGCGTCATCATGAGAATACGCAGTTGCTCAGACAGACTGACCTCCCCATCACCTACATGCATCCTTCAATATTGGACATACCGGCTTACCACAGCGGATCTTACTCGCGCGGCAGCAGCCCACCCTGAACGCACCTGAAAGAACGTGCCTGCAAACGCTACGGCCGCAGCCGCACCTTGATGGCAAGATCCCTGTCCACCGGCGGCAGGCTGAGCACCATCGGCTCCCGGTCATGGATCGTCGTCTGCACATCGACCACCTGGCCGTGGTACGTGTCCCAGAACTCGATCCAGTACTGGCCGGGCACCAGCCCGCGAATGGTCAGCGTCGCGTCCCTGACCTGCGCTGGCTCCTGGTTGCTGTTCGCAAAGCTCTGCTTGTTGTGGATCCACGCCAGCGTCCGGTCCGGGCGTGACAGGCCCAACACCTCAAGCTGCACATCGGAGATCGCGAGGTCGGCGAAATCGTAGCCGCCCAGGCCCTCGCGCTCGCCCTCCAGGTACGCCACCAGCGCCTCAATGTGGTAATAGAGGTCAAAGTCGTGGACCAGGTTCGTGTAATGCGGCATGATGGCGGCCTTGTACATGGTACCGGCCCACAGCGCATCGTGCAGGCCCGCCCCAACCTCGTCCTCCCGGTCGGCGTGTCCGGCGGCGTCCAATCCCCACTCGCTGATCACGCAGGGTTTCGCCGTCCGGGCATAGTAGAGGTCCAGGTATTCCACGATGTTCTCGACCGTCGTACCGGCAAGCAGCGGATCATCGTACAGGTGGATGTTGCAGACGTCGATATCGGGGATCTGCCACAGGTCGTAGTACCAGCTATCGTCGGGCCAGAACCGGGCCGGGGTGGCGGTGTTCGTCGTGATCGGGTGCTCGAAGGGGTCGATGTGGTCCAGGTAGTCCGCCATCTCGACGTGCCAGTCCAGCACGGCGTTCTGTTCTTCCTCGGTGAACTTCTGCTCGTAGACCACCCAATCGAACTCGTTGAACAACTCCCACATCAGCAGCGTAGTGGAATAGCCCCAGCGGGCGACCAGGTAGCGAAGCTGATTCTTGAAGTGGCGCTTGGCCTCCTCGTTGGAGAAGTACTCCGCTGGCTTGTTCAACATCCCGCCGTTGGCGACGTTGTAGGGGTTGTTCTCCCAGCCCACCGCACCGGTCGTCTCGTAAAAGGACAGGGCCAACGCCTGGTCGATGTTGAAGAACACGCGCATCCCGGCTGCTTCGGCCATGTCCATGATCTCGTCCAGCTTCCACGCGCTGGCGAGGTTGTAGTGGCCCAGGCCGCCGTAATGGCGCCACACGCCGTAATCGTACACGTTCGGGGACCAGATCAAGGCGTAGTCGTTGGGCGTCAACTGCGTGCGGAACGTGTTGATGCCGATCTCGCCCAGGAGCGGCATCCGCTCGCGGTAGGAGGTCAGCCCTGGGTCGGAGTTTGAGGTCCAGGTCGAATAGGCGTTGAGGCCGATCATAATGAACGGCTCGCCCGTCGTCAGTTCAAAGGTGCGCTCGCCCAACGGCCCGACGCGCACGAAGCCTTCCGCCGACGAGGGCACTACCTCGAACGTGCCGGACGCGACCTGTTGCTCGCCGCGTGCGTCCACGACCGTCACCTCGTAGCGGTGGGTGCCGAGCACCACGGGCGTGAAGCGCACCTTCCACACCGGGTCGCTTACCGGCTCCAACTCCTCATAGCCGCGCTCCGGGACGTACTGCCGGAACTCCTGGTAATAGAAGCCGGGCACGACCCACTGATCGCCGTTCGGGGCCGTGAACGTCGCATCCAGGCGCACCTCGTCCGGGTCGAAAGGGTTGTTATAGGTCACGCCCCAGTCAAGCGTCAGCTCAAACTTCTCGTACAGGCCGATCGTTTCGTCATCCTGGGCGCTGGCCGTGGGGACGTTTCGGAAGGAGGCCACCCACAGAGGAACGGCCAGCGCAGCGATCAGGCACCACACGGCGACACGATGCGCCAAGAGGGCCGCGCGGCGGCGCACAAGCCGCCGGGCAGTCACGTCGCTCAACGTCATAACTGTCTCCTTAGCCTATCGACCGCATAGGCCTGGTACAAGTCTTGGTATCGGGCCACCATGGACGGCACGCTGAAGTGATCCCGGACGTGCTGCCGTCCCCGCACGCACAGGGCCTCGCGCCGGGCCGGGTCCTCGATCAGGGAGAGCAGGGCGGCCGTCAGGCCCGGCACGTCGCCCGGCTCGATCATCAGCCCCGTCTCGCCATCGGCCACGATCTCCGGCACGCCGCCCACGCGGGACACGACAACAGGCTTGCCCGCGGCCATGGCTTCCAGCACGCTCAGCGGCAAGCCTTCAGAGAAAGAGGGTAGCACAAACGCATCCGATGCGGCCAGCACTTCGGGCACATCGCGCCGGAAGCCCGCGAATATCACGTGCGAAAGCAGGCCGAGTTCCCCAGCAAGCTGCTGCAACCGCGCCAGCAACTCGCCCTCGCCGACGATCAGCACGCGGCACGCCGGGTGCCGCTCGACCAGGGGCCGTGCCGCGCGGAGCAGATCCTCCAGCCCCTTGCCCCCGATCAGCCGCCCGGTATACGTGATCACGAACGCGTCCGGGTCCAGCCCAAGCGCGGCCCGCGTCGCGGCGCGTGCGTCTGGCCGGTAGTACCGTTCGGCGTCGATGCCGTTATGGATCGTCGTGACGCGCGCCGGGTTGATGCGCAACCGCGCGATGGCCTGCTGGCGCAGGGCCTCCGTCACCGTGATGATCTGATCCGACAGGTACATCGCGGGCCAGTAGAACAGGTTGCGCATCAGCCAGCTACTCTGGCCGCGAACGTAGGCCATATTGTGCTTGGTCGACAGCACGGCGGGCCGGTGTGCCAGCCGGGCGGCGAAGCCGCCCAGGATGTCCGGGCGCAGGACGTGGGTATGCACGATCTGGATCTGGTTCTGCTCGATGTACTTCGCGATCCGGCGCACGCCACCCAACCCTGGCCTGCCCTGTGGGAGGCCGAAACTCACCACCGTCGCGCCTACCCCGGCGAACTGCTCCTCCATCGGGCCGCCGATCGCCTTCAGCCCACCTACGTGGTACTCAAAGCACGATGGGTCCATCCCCCGCATGAGCGTCAGGATCAGGTTGTTGCTGGACCCGTCCGCGAACTCATTGACCAAATAGAATATTTTGATGCGTGTCACGGTGATTCTTCTCCGGAAGCTGACATCTGCCGGACTGGCAAAGGATAAGTAAGGTGCGTGCGCGGGATCATCACGCTCTGGCGGCCGGTGTGATCCGCGGGGTTGCGCTCGATCCGCTCCAGGATCCGCTCGCCCACGGCGATCTGCGCACGCTGGCTGTCGGGCACGTAAAACGTGAGGCCCTGTAGTTCCTCTTCGGGCGGCATGTGCTGGCCGGTGAGGGGATCGGCCACGCCGTGGATGCGGATCAGCGTGCGGCCGTCCTCCTCGGCCTCCGCGGACCACAACAAGTACTGGCGGTTGAGGGTGTACGTCAGCAACCGCGAGGTGGTGGTGATGTAGATCCGGCCCGCGCGGTACGCATCGGCCAGGCGGCGCAGCGCGGCCTGCGTCTCGGGCGGCAGATAGGGCGGCTGATCCGGCCCCACGCCGATGTGGGTGTAGATCACCATCGTGCCGCCCGACGCCTCCAGCGCCTGGAGCGTCTCAGGCCGCAGGACGTAGGCCAGCCCCCAGCTATCGTGCCCGTACGACTGCCCGCCCCAGTAGGGGTTGCAGCGCTGGAACTCGTAGACCTGCCCCCCGTCGGCCAGGGTGTGCACCCGCAGGAGGCGATTCCCGGCGTGGATCGCGAAACGCTCTTTACCGGCATAGGCCAGGGCGATCTTGCCGACCTCTTTGACGAGGTTCTTGAGCGAGTCCTTGGGGTGGTCCGGGTCGAAGATGCGGGCGAACGCACGCGCCGAAAACGGGACCCCGTGCCCGATGATGTGGCTGCCGCGCCCCTTCCACACGAAGCGGATGCCGTACGCCAGCGTCGCGTCGGCGTGGTAGATGGGCGAGCCGGGCACGTCCCCCACGCCGGGCGTCGTGTCCTTGCCGAAGTTGGACGGCGCCCGCGAGTGGTCCACCCACACCTTGAGCTTGCACCCGCTGCGCTCCAGTTCCTCCAGCCCGCGCAGCGCCTGGGCGCGCGTCGTCGCCCCGTCGCCCCAGGAGTGGATGCAGTCGATGTACCCGGCCTTGATCATCGTCTCGATCACGTCCCGGTCGCGCGGGCGCCCGGAGAAGTAGCCGAAATCGTCCCCCTCGGCGTAGGGGAAGAACGTGTTGCCGATCTCCAGCCCGACGCCCGGCCCCATCGACGTCTCTTCCGTCGTGTTCAGGAACTCCTGGATCGCCAGGAAACGCTCGACGGTCGTGGTGCCGTCGATGTCGCTGCAGATCGTCATCGCGGCGCGGTACGGGTACGGGAAGGGGCGCAGCGCCACGCGGGCGCGGCCCTTCGGTTCGTTCGTGTGAGTGTCAGGGGATGCGTTCACGGCGTCAGTGTGCTCCTCGGTCCGGGGCGGGTAACCGGCGCCCGGCCCTGCTCCTATAGCGCGGTTTGCTTACGACGGATCGCCCGCTCGTAGACGGCGCGCGTCTGCGCGGCGACGACCTCCGGCGACCATTCGGCCTCGTTCTTGCGCCGGGCGTTCTCACCCATACGGCGGCGCAGCTCGTCATCCTCCAGCAGCCGCAGGATGGCGTCCGCCAGGGCGCGCTCGTCACGCGGGGGGACGAGGAGGCCCGTCTCGCCCTCGTCCACCGCCTCCGGCAGCCCGCCGACCGTCGTCGCAACGACCGGCTTGCCGAAGGTGTACGCCACGGGGATCACCCCGCTCTGCGAGGCGTCCGTGTAGGGCAGCGCCACGACGCTCGCCTGCTGGAACAATTCCGCCCGCTTCTCGTCGGACACGTACTCGTTGTAGACGGTGAAACGGTCCGGGTGCACCATCATCGCCCGGTAGCGGTCGAAGTCCTCGCCCCGCCCCGCGATCACGATGCGCGCATCCGGCACGCGCGCCGTGATCAACGGCTCGGCCTTGATCAGGTACTCCAGCCCCTTGTACTCCCAGATCCGCCCGAAGAACAGGATCGTGTTGGGCTGCTCCTGCACGTGTGCCTGCGCGTTTCTGTTGCCCAGCGTGATGTGCGGGATGACGTGCACGCGCTCGGCGGGCAGGTGCAGGTCGTTCACGCACACCTGCTTAAGCTGCTCGCCGTGCACGATCACCTCGTCCGAGCGCCGGTAGCCGAAGTCCATGATCTGCTGCGGCACGCGCGACGCCTCGGCATCGCCGGTGTGGTGGCGCGGGTCGTGGATCGTCAGCACCAACGGGTAGCGTCGCAGCAGCGGCAGCACGAGGTTGAAC
>CAZGLU010000249.1:0-5917 GCA_964526095.1 uncultured Anaerolineaceae bacterium
CCGCGAGAACAGGCCCCCGCGGGAGAACCGCGAGAACAGGCCCGAAGCCGACAACACCCAGAAAACGGAGTAGCCAATGGCCAAGCAGAAACGACCCGAGGAAGAGATCCAGCAAAAGGCCCTCAAGACCGCGCTGGGCACCATCGAGCGCCAGTTCGGCAAGGGCGCGATCATGCGCCTGGGCGACCACGAGGCGCACATGAAGGAGGTGAGCGTGGTGTCCACCGGCTCCCTCTCCCTGGACATCGCGCTGGGTGTCGGCGGCCTGCCCAAGGGGCGCGTGGTCGAGATCTTCGGACCCGAGAGCTCCGGCAAGACCACCCTGGCCCTGCACATCGTGGCGGCCACCCAGAAGCAGGGCGGCGTGGCCGTCTTCATCGACGCCGAGCACGCGCTGGACATCTCCTACGCCAGGAAACTGGGCGTGGACGTGGAGAACCTGCTGGTCTCCCAGCCCGACTGCGGCGAGCAGGCCCTCGAGATCACCGACACCCTGGTCAAGACCGGCGAGGTCGCGGTGGTCATCGTGGACTCGGTGGCCGCGCTCACCCCCCGCGCCGAGATCGAGGGCGAGATGGGCGACAGCCACGTGGGCCTGCAGGCCCGCCTCATGAGCCAGGCGCTGCGCAAGCTCTCCGGCGCGATCAAGCTCTCCAACAGCGTGGTGATCTTCACCAACCAGCTTCGTGAGAAGATCGGCGTGATGTTCGGCAACCCGGAGACGACGACCGGCGGCCGCGCGCTGAAGTTCTACGCCAGCATCCGCGTCGACATCCGACGCATCCAGGCGATCAAGGCCGGGGGCGAGACGGTCGGCAACCGCACGCGCGTGCGCGTCACGAAGAACAAGGTTGCGCCGCCCTTCCGCGAGGCCGAGTTCGACATCATGTATGACGAGGGCATCAGCAAGGTGGGCGATATCCTCGACATCGGCGCCGAGATGGGCGTGATCGACAAGCGCGGCGCGTTCTATCGCTACCGCGACGAGCTGATCGGCCAGGGCCGTGAGAACGCCAAGCAGTTCCTGCGTGAAAACCCGCTGCTGGCGATGGAGATCGAGAACATCATCCGCGAGGAATATGGGCTGCCGCCGGTCGCCCCGGTGGACTACGAGGGCTTCCCGGAGGAGGCGTAAAGCGCAGCCGCGCGCCGGTCCGCTGTCGCACGGCACGGTTTTGGGGAAATTCAACTTGCGCCGCATAATATGTTATAATGCGGGGATGAACACCACGGTTACTGCTGTGGAACTCGGAATTAGCAAACAACTGCACCCATCTACCGGATGGATGACCGCTGCGAACAAGCACCCCACAGGTCACTGTGGGCTGACCCGGACGGCCTGGGCTGACGGTAGAGAAAGGGACCACGTCACGGCCCGCTCGCGACGTATGAGCCGGTCACCCGCCCAGGCACGTGAGCCGATTAGTCGCACCGTTCCCTGATCTGGCAGTCAGGGTTCCACTCGCTTTTAGTCGGTGAGGGGCATGCAGATAGTCATGGAGAGACGGAAACCGTAAAACGTCTCGAAGCGGAGCCGCCGCGATGTTGTGTTCCGGCGGCGGAACGGCCCGATCCGGGTCGGTCTTGAGCGTGTGACCGCTCTTCCAGTTCGCTGGGCGCGCCAGGGCCAGCGCCCTCAAGGGTGCGCTAACGAGTTCCGGATAAGACATCAGCAGACAGCCGTGGCTGAAGTGCCAACGGCTGTCTTTGTTTTTGGGGCTTTGGGGACATAGGGTGAGCCGGACGATCACGGCGCTTGAAGTCCAGAAGCGCGACAAAGAACGCGTCAGCGTCTACCTCGACGGCGAATTCGCCTTCGGGCTGCCGATCCTGGACGCGGCCAAGCTGCGCACCGGGCAGGTGCTCTCCGAGGAGGAGATCGCCGCGCTGCGCGAGGTGGATGCCGTGTCCCGCGCGATGGATCGCGCCGTCCGCCTGCTGGCCCGCCGCCCCTACAGCACAGCCGAACTGCGACGCCATCTGGCGTCTAAGGAGATCGCGGCCCCCGTCATAGACGAGGCGCTCAACCGCCTGGAAGGGCTGGGCTATGTGGACGACTACGCCTTTGCCCGCTACTGGGTGGAAAATCGGGAACGCTTCCGGCCGCGCGGCCCGCGCGCGCTGCGGTATGAGCTGCGCCAAAAAGGCGTCGCCGCCAGCGTGATCGAGGCCGTGCTCAACGAGGTCGATCCCGAAGAGTCGGCGTACCAGGCGGCCCAGGGGCGGCTCGCCCGCCTGCATGGGCAGACCCGCCGCGAGTTTCGGGCCGCGCTCGGCGCGTTCCTGACCCGGCGCGGGTTCAGCTACGAGGTGGTGCGCGCCGCCTGCGATCGCGTAATGAACGAGCTTGAGGAAGAACAACCCGATTTCTTCAACGATGACGACGATGCACTAGAGGAACCATACGAGGAGTAACGCCATGGAATTCGTAGCTGCCCTCATCCTTGGGCTGGCGATTGGCGTTTTGCTGGGTGCGGGGGGGTTGTACGCCTACGAAAACACACAGGGCAAAAACCGCAAGCGCCTGGCCGAGGAGGAAGCGGAACGCCTGGTGCAAGAGGCGCAGAATCAGGCCCGGCAGTTGATCGTTGAGGCCAAAGACGAAGCGCACAACATCCAGCGTGAAGCCGAGGAAAACGCCAAGAAACGCCGAGCAGAGTTGGATCGCGAGAGCGATCGCCTGGCCAAGCGCCGCGACGACCTGGACGCCCGCTACGAGCGCCTGGAGCTGCGCGAGCAAAACCTGAACAAGCGACAAAGCAAGCTGGACAAACGTCAGAACGAGCTGGCCGCCCTGTACGAGGAGCAGAAGGCCGAGTTGGAGCGCGTGGCCGAGATGACGCGCGAAGAAGCCCGGCAGGAACTGCTCGCCATGGTCGAGGAAGAGACCCGCAATGATATGGCCCGCCGCATCCGCGAGATCGAGGAGGAGACCAAGCTGGAGGCCGACCGCCGCTCGCGCGACATCATCGCGCTGGCGATCCAGCGTATCGCCTCCGAGCAGGTCAACGAGATCGCGGTGAGCGTCGTGCCGCTGCCCTCCGACGAGATGAAGGGCCGCATCATTGGCCGCAACGGGCGCAACATCCGCGCCTTCGAGCAGGCGACCGGTGTGGACGTGGTGGTGGACGACACGCCCGAAGCCGTGACCATTTCCAGCTTCGATCCGATCCGCCGCGAAGTGGCCCGCCGCACGATGGAGAAGCTCGTCCTGGACGGGCGCATCCACCCGGCGCGCATCGAGAAGCTGGTGGCGGACTCACGCAAGGAGGTCGATCGCATCGTTCGTGAGGAAGGCGAGCGCGCGGCCTACGAGGCTGGCGTGCCGGGCCTGCACAGCGAGATCATCAAGCTGCTGGGCCGGTTGAAGTTCCGCACCAGCTACGGCCAGAACCAGCACAGCCACGCGATTGAGACGGCGCACATCGCCGGGATGATCGCCGCCGAGCTGGGCGCCGACGTGTCCATCGCCAAGGCGGGCGGCCTGCTGCACGACATCGGCAAGGCGGTCGACCACGAGATCGAGGGCACGCACGCGCAGATCGGCGCGGACATCGCCAGACGGTACGGCGTCGGCCCGCGCATCGTCAACGCCATCGCCAGCCACCATCACGAGGTTGAGCAGGAGTACGTCGAGTCGATCATCGTCGAGGCGGCGGACGCGATCTCCGGCGCGCGACCCGGCGCGCGGCGTGAAAGCCTGGATACCTACATCCGCCGCGTCAAGGCGCTGGAGGATATCGCCCGCGAGTTCGACGGCGTGGAGCAGAGCTTCGCGTTGCAGGCCGGGCGCGAGGTGCGCATCATGGTCAAGCCGGATGAGATCGACGACCTGGCCGCGATGCGGCTGGCGCGCGACATCGCGCGCCGCATCGAGGAGACGATGCAGTATCCCGGCCAGATCAAGGTCACGATCATCCGCGAAACGCGCGCCGTGGACTACGCCAAGTAAGCGGCGCCTGACGGTGAAAACGAGCGGCGGACCTGGTTCAGGGGTCCGCCGTTTTTGTGTTCAGACAGGGGGGCCGGGCGGCTGGCTAGCACAGGGCCGCCAGCGCCGGCTCGACGGCGACGGGGTGCTTGAGCGCCAGCGCCAACTGCTCGACGCTGCGGACCAGCCGGGGCGGCTCCGGCAGCCAGGGGAAGCTTAGCAGATGTTCCGGGGACGCCACCAGGATCTGCGGCGCGTTCAGGTCGTCAAGCAGCCCGAAGCCGCCGACCCGCATCAGACTCATCACCAGGTGCAGCGCGTCGTCGGTCCACGACGCGGCGCTGAAGCGAAGCTCTGCCCGGCGGAACGGCCCCGTTCCGTCCAGGCCCGGCGCGACCAGTTCGATCTGGCCGCCGTCATGGCACTTTACACTGAACCAGCCCCGCGCGATTGCCCGCACCTCACAGGCGGCACGCGCCAGCAGCCGGCGCACGGCTTCCCGGTTTCCATTGGCGAAGTGTCCATCGGCGGCGTGACACACCAGTAACATACTGCGCTGCACGACGTTCAACCTCCTTGCGCCGGGCACAGCAGCCCGACAGAATGACCGGTTGATACCCAGAGGATAGCTCAAGCGTTCTAGTTGGCAACTATTGGATCGGTGCCAAATGCGCCTGAGGCAGCGGGGATCAGAACCCTATATCTGGTGGGTACCAGATGGCCGTAAACGCCATATGTACGGTTTGTGGAGAATGGAACAAACGGATGAAAAACGGACTCGGCAAGGGTTTCGGCGGCCTGAAAACAGGACCCGGTGGGGTGTGTATCGGCGTCAGAACGGGCTGTGTCGTCGTTGCGGCAACTCCTTTTCTGCACGGACAGCGACTCATAGACTAGCACAGTTTGGCGGATTGTAAAGCGATCAATCCGGCGCGTCCGTGGCCCGCCGGGGGACGGCCATTTCGCGCCCGGCGTGCGGGCGGTTATACTTTCCGGTGCAGTGAGATCCAGCCGGAAGGAGGTTGCGACATGCAAGCCGAGATCCTTTACCGCCCTGCCTATTCGATGTGCGTCGTCACGCTCGCGCCGGGGGAGGAGATCCGCGTGGAGGCCGGTGCGATGGTGAGTATGACCGAGGGCATCACCGTCCAGACGCGCATGGAAGGCGGGCTGTTGCGCAGCCTCTCGCGCTCGCTGCTCGGCGGCGAAAGCTTCTTTATGAACGTGTTCAAGGCGCCGTCGTTCGGCGGGCAGATCAACCTGGCGCCGATCCTGCCGGGCGACATGATGATCCTCAAACTGGAGGACGAGTCGCTGCTGGTGCAGAGCGGCTCCTATGTCGCGTCCTCGCTCGGCATCGAGATCGACGCGACGTGGAGCGGCGCACGCACCTTCTTCGCCAGCGAAGGGCTGATCATGCTGCGCGCGCAGGGCTACGGCCTGCTGATCCTCGCCAGCTACGGCGCGATCCATCCCATCGAGTTGGTGGCCGGTCAGCGATACACGGTCGATACCGGGCACCTGGTTGCGTTCACGCAGGGCATGGGGTTCAACGTGCGGCCCATTGGCGGGCTGCGGCCCACGGTCCTCGGTGGCGAAGGGCTGGTGGTGGACCTGACGGGGCCGGGCCGCGTCTACATCCAGACGCGCTCCGAGGACGCGTTCCTGAGCTGGATCAGCCCTCGCTCCGGCGGGGAGGGCGAGCGCGACCAGCGCTGAGCCGCCCGCGCAGCACGACCCTGGCAGGCGGCTGATCGCTATGCTATAATGGCCCGCGCCAATGGGGAGTCGCCAAGGGGTTTAAGGCAGCGGCCTTTGGAGCCGCCATTCGCAGGTTCGAATCCTGCCTCCCCAGCTCTGTTAAGGAGATCCGCCGCTGGCGGATTTTTTTGTTCGCGCCCGCCTGCTTGACAGTCAATCGGCCCCTGTGCTACAGTACAGATCGGAAGAGCGTCGTGTAGGGAAAGAGTGTAGGATAGGGTGTAG
>CAZGLU010000250.1:0-5906 GCA_964526095.1 uncultured Anaerolineaceae bacterium
GATAATGAGCGGTGACTGGAGTTCAGACGTGTGCTCTTCCGATCTGCTCCCGGCACGCGACCGCTGGGAGTACTTCGAGAACTTCGCCTCCGGTTACGGGCTGCGCGAGGCGAGCGCCGCGCTGCCCGGCCTGCCCGCTTCGACGGTGACCGGGCGCGTGCCGGTCGTGGGGCTGGTCGGCTCGTGCCACCAATTGCGGCTGCTCCTGCCTGAGGACGGCATCGTGGACCTGACGTGCCCCTTTTTCGGCTGGGAGGGCGAGCACATGGACGATGTGGTGGCGCACATCCAGGGGCGGCTGGCGGGGGAGAGCGTGCTGTACCTGCTGGTCGAGCCGGAGCTGCCGTTCACCGACCTGTCCCTGATCCCGGTGCGTTGGGAGCCGGTCGCGCGCTTCCCGCGCCCGTTCGGCGGCATGGCCGTTGAGCTGTACCGCGTCGCCCCGCGTCCGCATGGGGCCGGGATCGCATAGCGCCCGCCAGCCGTATGCGGCCCGCCTGACAGCGTCCCCGAACCCGTGCTATAGTGACGGGTGATGCTGCACCGGGGACGGCGTTTCTTGTTGGCCGTTCACCGTGCTAAAATGAAGGCGACGACGGTTAGAAAGGCGACAGGTGCATGGCCCAGGGTGGCGGTTTCTGCGAGCGGCACGGCCCGTTTGACCCCCCGCATCGTGTGTGTCCCTATTGTGTGATCGAGGATGAGCAGCGGCGGCTTTACGGCCCGCCGCCGAAGGCTGCCGCGCCACCCGAACCCCCTGCCATCGACGAATCGCCCCCACCGGACGCGCCCCCGCCCGAAGATGTGGACGGCTTCACCGCGCTCGCGCCCCAGGACGAGCCTGAGGCGGACGGGCAGGACGCACCCCCGGCGCCGTTGGGGTGGCTGGTCGTGAAGCGCCCCATCGAGCAGCGCGGCACCATCCTGGCCCTGGCCCCGAACCAGAGCATCGGCCGCGAGGGCGACATCCGGTGGGACGACCCCGGCCTGTCCCGCCAGCACGCACGCCTGACGCTGGAGCCGCCCGAAGGCGCGCCCGATGCGCCCCCGGTGTACCACCTCTGGCCGTTCGCGCCGACCAACCCGGTCTTTATCAATGGGCGCGAGATCCGTGGCGCGACGCCCCTGCGTGAGAATGACGAGATCCGGCTCGGAAATACGCTTTTTGTTTTTAAGACCCTGACAGACTGAGGTACTCATGGATCAGATGCCATCCCTGCTGCTCGATGTCTCCGTCGCGATGGACACCGATCCGGGCCGCAAGCGCAAGGGCAATCAGGACGCCATCGGCCAGATGGTGCCCACCGACCCCGAGGTATTGGCCCGGCTGGGGCAGATCTTCGTCCTGGCGGACGGGGTGGGCGGCCTGTCCGGTGGCGACCTCGCGGCACAGTACGCGGTCAGCACGATCATCGGCAGCTATTACGAGCAGGAGGAGGGCGATCCCCCCGACCGCCTGGCGCGCGCCATCGCCGAGGCGAACAACGTGATCTACGCCGAGGGCCAGGACCAGGACACCCCGCGCACCATCGCCACCACGGTCGTCGCCGCCGTGATCCGGGGCCGCGAGTTGATCGTGGGCAGCGTGGGAGACAGCCCGGCCTTCCTCATGCGGGACGCCAGCGCGCGCAAGCTGACGATGGATCACACCGTTGAGACGATGCGCCGCGAGGCGGGTGACCCGCTGGACGACGGCGATCCGACCGGGCGCAAGCTCGTGCGCGTGCTGGGCAGCAGCCCGTCGGTCAAGGTGGATATCATCTCCGGGCCGGTGCGCGAAGGGGACTGTATCGTGCTGTGCAGCGACGGCCTGACGCGCTACCTCACGCCGGAGGAGATCGAGCAGACCGTCGCCACGCTGTCCCCCGCGCGGGCCGTGAAGGCCCTGATCCAGCTCGCCAACGACCGGGGCGGGGCGGATAACATCTCGGTGATCGTGCTGCGTCTGAGCGGCGACGGGGCGCTGGCGCCCGACGTCTCACCGGCTGCTGCGGATCGCCCGGCGGCCCCTGCGGGGGCGCGCGTCGAGGCGGCGTCCGGGCGCGTCGCGGACCGGATGATGGGCGCCACGCTGTCAGGGGCGCGGGCACGGCGTCGCGCCCGCGAACTGCGCCGGCAGGCCGGGGGCTTTGGCGATAACCCGCTCGTGGAGTTGTGGGAGCTGCTGCGCGGCAACACCATGACGACCATCGCCGCGCTGGTGATCCTGCTGGTGCTGTTCGTGTTGGTCATGCTGCTGGCGAACCTCGGCCGGGATGACGAGGCGGCGTCCGGCGCGCTGCCGGGCGTCACCGAGGAGTTGCTGCGCGAGGGTGACGAAGCGGACGAGGCCGACGCAGCCGACGAGGGCGAGGGGCCGACCGCCACGCTGCAAGGCCACGCCGCCGCCACAGCGCAGGCCCAGGCGATGCTGACGACCGACGCGCTCCAGGTCGAGGAGGCGAACCGCGCCGCGACCATCGCCGCGCTCACGCTCACCCCGGCCCCGCCGAGCGGCCCGCAGATGGGCGAGAAGGTCTGGTTCCGCGTGCTGGACGGCGACCCCGTCCCGGCCTACAGCGACCCGCGCCCGGACGCAGAGAGTGCCACACCGCTTGAGCCGGGCAGCGCCTACCTGGTGCAGGGCGTGGACGCCGAGGCGCCGAACGGGCCGTGGTATTGGGTGGTGGACAACCTGGGGGCGGAGCTGCGTTGGGTGAGCGGCCCGAGCCTGCACCGCCGCATCGTGGCGATCTCGCCGAGCGGCGAGCCGCTGCCCGACGAGGAACAGCCGCCGGACATCCCGCCGCGCGGGGTCCCCGGAGGGACGCCGGAACCGCCGCCGCTCCCCGCCGCGAGCGCAGGCACGGCGGACTCATCCGACGCAACGGAGGCCGTCCAGTTGGCGGCCCCGACCCCGACCGGCGCGATCCCCTACGTGGCCGAGTTGTGGGATTCCGGCGTCGGTGTGGTGCTCAAAGAGGACCTGGCGCTGCGCGAGATCCCCAGCCTGGGCGGGGCGGAACTGGACACCGCGACGGCGGGGGAGACCGCCGTGATCACGCAGGGGCCGGTTGCCGCCGATGATCACTGGTGGTGG
The DNA here is from genome assembly GCA_964526095.1 of uncultured Anaerolineaceae bacterium. Lineage (GTDB taxonomy): Bacteria > Chloroflexota > Anaerolineae > Aggregatilineales > Aggregatilineaceae > Aggregatilinea. The sequence goes on from CAZGLU010000250.1 coordinate 3,080, forward strand.
CGCCTGAGCTTCGAGGACGGCCGCACGGGATGGGTCGCGCAGCCCCTGCTCGGCTACGCGGGTGACTGAGGCGGCTAGCTACCGGTGCCCGTCTCGTCGCAGCGGAACACCACGCCCGCGTCGCCGAACTCAATGTGGTCGCCGTTCTTCAGGCGCTGCGCCATGGTGCGCTGGCCGTTGACCCGCGTGCCCCGCGCGCTGTCCTGATCCTGGAGGAAGAAGGCGCCCTCCGCATAGCGGATCATGAAGTGCCGCCGCGATACCTTCGGGTCCGGCACCTGCACGTCGCAGACAGACGAGCGTCCGACGAGCGTATCGGCCTGGAACAGCCGGGCGCGCTGGCCGAGCATCACGCCGCCCACGCCCTCCAGCCACGCACGCGGCATTCCCGGCGGCATGTGTGCGGCCCCGGCCCGCGCCGGGACCGGCGGCGGGGGGGCAGCCAGGGCCGCCGCGATCGCGGCGGGGGTCGCGGATTGCGGCGCCGGGGGCGGATCGCCACCGACGCGGATCACCTGCGGCGCGGGGGCCGGCGGGATGGGGGCAGGCGCGGGCGCAGGCGGCGGGGCGCCGTATTGCTGCAAGGGCAGGCGACAGTTCAGGCATGCCGCCGCGTTGGCCGGGTTCGTGTAGCCACACTGCGGGCAGCGCACCAGCCCTGGCGCGTCCGGCTCCTCGTACCAGTCACCGTCCCGGTTGTAACGGAAGTACCACACCAGCAGGATCGTGCCGACCAGCAAGGCGCCGAACCCTGCGAGGGCAAGGACGATCAAGATCAATCCTGGGGTGCTCACCAGCCAACTTCCTCCGCTGGAATCCGCCGGGAACCGGCTGCTTGGGCGACCTGTGTCGCGTTCCATGAACTGATGATGCGAGTATAGAGGCCTGCGCGCGCCCCGGCAACAACGTCTGCCCTACGCCCCGGCGCCGCGCCTTGACAGCCTTGACAACGGATCTCGGACCCTTACACTCAGAAGTGACGTTTCGCGTGGCGGAGGTGTGCGCAATGGCCCAGGTCTTGAACGTCTTGATCGTGCATGGCATCGGTTGGGGTGGGCAGGGCACGGCCTACGCCCGGCCGCTGCAAGACAACATCCGGCAGGCGTTCGACCGCGCCCTGAAGCGGCTCAGGCTGCGCGACGTCGATGCCCGCGCCGCGCGGGCGAGCAACGCCCTGCGCTTCGAGGCGGTCTGCTGGGACCCGGTCACCCAGAAGCCGCAGGATAGCATGCTCCAGGTGTTGTTCGAGCGGTCGTGGTTCATGCGCCGCATCAGCCCCACCTACCACTTCCGGCGCAACATGGTTGGCCTGCTGGGCGACGTCACCGCCTACGAGCGCGATCCGAACAACCGCGTGTACCGCGCCATCCACGACGAGGTGGACAAGTGCATGGCGAAGCTGGGGCAGGCCAGCCGCGCCGATGGGAACGACGCCCCCTACGCCCCGCTGACGATCATCGGCCACAGCCTGGGCAGCGTGATCGCATCCGACTACGTGTGGGACCACACCGGCGGCACCGGCCACTCCCACTACCTGCGCGAGCATGACCTCGCGCTGGTCAATATGGTGCTGATGGGGTCCCCGATGGCGCTGTATTCCCTGCGCAACAACGCGTTTGGCGGGCGCGAGAGCATCCGCGACAGCCTGAGCGCGCCCGTGCAGGTGGATCCGGAACACGGCATGTGGCTCAACCTCTACGACCCGCAGGACCCGATCGCGTTCCCGTTAGAGCCGATCGACTCGTACCGTGCGGCGGGCGTGATCGATTGCCCCGTCAGCGCGGGGAACTGGCTGACCGGCTGGAACCTGCTCAGCCATGTCGGCTACTGGCGCTGCGAGGAAGCCGCCCGTACCATTGGGACCAAGCTGGCCCTCGACTGGGCGCGGCTCAACAGCGCTCGCTTCAGCGAGCAGGACTATGACAAGGCGTTCGCGGCGTACCGGAAGGCATTGAAAAAGGGCCAGTTATGATCGACCTCCAACAGGCACGCGCCGACGCGGCCCGCTGGGCTGCCGCGCTGCTGCAAACCGAGTTCGTGATCTTCGACAGCGAGACGACCGGCCTGGGGCCGCAAGACGAGTTCGTGCAGGTCGGCGTGATCGACGGGCGCGGGAACGTGCTGCTCGATACGCTGATCAAGCCCACCCGTCCCATCGATCCAGGGGCGGCGCGCATCCACGGGCTGAGCGCGGTGCACCTCATCCGCGAGCGCGGCTTCAGCGCGGTGTACCCGGACCTCGCGGCGGCGCTCGGCGGGCGGCGCGTGGTGGTCTACAACGCCGACTTTGACCGCCGCATCCTGCACCAGACCTGCGCGCTGTACGACCTGCCGGTGCCCCAGGTCCAAAGCTGGGAGTGCGCGATGCGACAGTACGCCGCTTATCGTGGGTCGTGGAACCCGATGACGCGCGAGTTCCGATGGATCGGCCTGGGAAAAGCCTGCGCGGTGGAGGCGCTCAACGTCCACACCCTGAACGCGCACAGCGCGATCGACGACTGCCTGATGACGCTGCGCCTGATCGAGAAGATGGCCGCGTCCGCTGACGGGTGACGATCGCGTTTCCGGCAACAGGCGAGGGCTGCCTGCTTCGTGGGCGTGAGGGGCGTCACGCGCTTCCCTGCTCCGGCGAGGCGCCGTTTGCCGCGTTGGGACAGAAGGCGCGCCGGATCGTCTCGTACATGACCTGGCCGGTCAGGGCCGCCTTGTGCAGGTAGTCCCAGGCGCCCGCCGCGCGTGCCTCGACTTCGTCGGCGAGCGGCACGACGCCGTCCAGGAACAGCACGCGGAGGTCCGGAAAGCGTGTTTTCAGGGTGCGGGTCGCCTC
>CAZGLU010000251.1:0-5903 GCA_964526095.1 uncultured Anaerolineaceae bacterium
GCAGGCACAGGTCGGGGACACGCTGCGCCTGAACAACGCCAGCGTGGACTTCACGCTGCGCGGCATCGTGCCGAGCAACGTCCAGGGCGCGCTGGAGCCATTCAGCATCGCCGCCGGGGTCGTCGGCTTCTACTACCTGGACCTCAGCGCCACGCAGTACTTCGACCAGATGGTGAACCGGGCCGATGCCATGTTCCTGCGCCTGGCCGAGCCGGAGCGCACGGAGGAAATTAACCGCGCGCTGCTGGAGGCGTTCCCCTACTTCAGCACGCAGACGACGCAGGACCTGAGGGAACAAAACTCCGCCATCTCGAACACCATCACGCAGTTGGTGAGCATCATGGGGCTGGTGTCGATCCTGATCGGCGGGATCGGCATCATCAACACGATGCTGGTCGTGGTGCGGCGGCGGATGCGCGAGGTGGCCGTGCTCAAAACGCTCGGCCTTGAACCGGAACAGGTCACCGCGCTGTTCCTGGTGGAGGCCGCGCTGATCGGGATCGGCGGCAGCGCGGTCGGCGTGCTGCTCGGCTGGCTGGTGGCCTACCTGACGAGCGGGCTGGCGGCGGCGTTCCTGGCGCAGCCGTTGGATTACCGCATCGCGCCCGGCCCGACGTTGAGCGGCTTCGTCGTCGGCGTGGTCGTCACTGGCGTGTTCGGCTTCCTACCGACGCTGATCGCCAGCGAGATCCGGCCCAGCCTCGTGCTGAACCCACGCGAGGAGGTCATGCCTCGCGCGGGACGGCTGCGCGTGGTCGCGGTGCTGAGCGTGATGCTGCTCGTGCTCGCCCTGGTGGCGCGCGGGCTGGTCGGCGCCACGCCGGAGGTCGGCGCGCTCGACCTGAACCTGCTAGCCGGGGTTGCCGGGCTGGTGGTGGGGCTGCTGGCGGGCGCTTCCCTGACGGTCCGGGCATGGCAGGCCCGCCGCCAACATGGGGCCTCCTCCCGGCGGGCGGCGCTGGTCGCGTTCTACCTGCTGGGCCTGCCGCTGATCGGGTTTGGCTTCGCGTACGCCGTGCCAACGACCCTGCTGCTGGCGATCGTGTTTGCGCTGGTCGGGGTGCTCTACGTGCTGCTGTGGGGGCTGATCTGGCTCATGGGGCAGTTGGCCCCGTCGTGGCTCCAGCTTGACCTCAAGCTGGCGATCCGGTCCTTGTTCGCGGCGCGCAGCCGCAACGCCTCGACGCTGCTGGCGCTCGTGGTCGGCGTGCTGACGTTGAGCCTGCTGACGCTGCTGGTGAACGCGGTGCGGCAGCGTTTCGTGGAGCAACTCGTCCAAGAGACGGGCGGCAACGTGATCATCTACACGACCGGCGCGGCGTCGGCGCTCCAGGCCGTCGAGGACACGCTGACCAACGCCTACGGGCCGGACAGTTACGCCGTGGTGCGCCATTACCGGCTGCGGCTGACGGCCGTATACGATCACGAGACGGGCCAGGCCCTCACGCCGCAGGAGTTGAACGAGCGTGTGGCGGCGCAGTTCGACAACGAGGCGCGGGCGGTGGACCAACTCCGCTCGACGTTGCAGGAGATCGACGCACGCGGCGTGACCGCCAACCTGCCGGACTTCCCCTTCTACGCCGGACGCCAGCTCGACGCCGCCGACGCCGGGGAGCACGTGATCGTCGTCGCGGCCAACAACGCGACGCTGGCCGCCGGGATCAGCGTCGGGGACCGGCTGACGTATGCCGTCGGCGAGGACGACAGCATCACCTTCGAGATCGTGGGCATGACCGACCGGCGCAACAGCATCATCAGCGGGCTGAGCGCCCTGAACTACGTGCCGCTGGACCTGATCCCCCCCACCGAGCGCCCGACCGACGTGCGGGTGATCATGTCGGTCAACCCGTCGCAGATCACCGGGCTGCGGCGCGCGCTGAGCAACGTGCGCGGCGTGTTCGTGCTGGAGACGGAGTCGCTCAACGACCTGCTGAACCGCGTGATCGACCAGTTCTCGTCCTTCCCGATCCTGGTGGCCGGGCTGGCGCTGTTCACGGGGAGCATCGTGATCGCCAACTCCGTCGCGCTGTCGATGATGGAGCGCCAGCGCGACATCGCCACGATGAAGGCGCTGGGGCTGGCACGCTGGCGGGTGCTGATCATGCTGCTGGTCGAGTACGGGCTGATGGGGCTGGTCGGCGGGGTGATCGGCGTCGGCATCGGCGTGGCGCTGCTCGGCGTGATCCTGGCCTTCTTCTTCCAGGGCGAGGTCGGGGGATCGGCAGCGCCGTACGCCTCAGCCGTGCTGCTGATGCTGCTGTGCGTCGGGATCGCGCTCGGCGCCGCGCTGGTTTCGGCGTGGGGGGCGTCCGGCGAGAAGCCGCTCAACGTGCTGCGCTACAAGTGACCGGGCGCCCGGCCCCAAAAAACCGCTGCGCAGTAGGGACGCTTGCCCCCGGCGCGAACGGCGGTGTGCCACAGGATGCAGCGCGGTTTAGCCGCCCGGCGACTGGCCCACGATATGGATCGTCCCGTTTGTAGCCGGGATATTCGGTGCCAGCACCTCCGCACCAGCGACGGTCGCCGTGTTAGCCGACAGCGCGACCTCCAGCGTTGAGCCGTCGAGTGCCGTCACGGTGCCCTGCTCGATGAGCGGGTTGAACTTGATGTCGCCCTCAATGATGATACTGTTCAGGTACGCGGCCAGGTCCTCTGGCGTGTCGTACCGGGCGCGCAGCTTGTCCATCGCGTAGTCGATCGGCGCGAAGACGGTGTACGGGCCCTCGCCGCTCAACTGCTCGGTCAGGCCCGCCGCCTCGATGGCCTCAGCGAAGGGAGCCAGCCGGCGGTCGCTCTGGGCCGCCTCCACGATCGTGCCCGGCTCCGGTAGCTCACCGCGCGCCATCAGGATCTCGGCGCGGGGCGTCTCATGCCACACCAACTGCATGTCGTCGGGCGTGCCGACCGCGGCCAACAGGTAGATGTTTGTCTCGGTGATCGTGATGTCGCCCAGCTCACCGATGGTGTTGTCCGGGTTGGCCGTCTCGACCACGGCCAGCGTGTACACGCCGAAGTCAACCGGGATGGTCGATGAGCCGCCCACGCCCGTATCCGCGCTCAGCGGTGCAAGCTGGTTGATGAAGAGCTGGCCGTCGCGGATGAAGTTCAGCTCCAGGTCGCTGCCCGTCAGCGCATTGACGAACGTTATCGTGCCCACGCCGGGCTGCATCCGCTCGATCTGCTCCTGCACGGGGTCGATGCTCAGCGTGCCATCCGCCACCGATCCGCTGATCACGACGGTGGTCCACGTACCGGCCGCCAGGTTCACATCTGTCGGCTCGGCCTCGCCGACCGAGACGCTGTGTGTGCCGCCCGGCACCGCCATCCACTTACCCACCGTCAGGTATTCCACGCCCTGTGCCCCGGTCGCCTGAGCGCCGATCAGGATATCGACAGCACCGGCGTCAGGGGCGAAGTGCGCGAAGCGTACGTAAGCCGCGTTTTCCGGTGGCACGGCGGGCTGCGGCTCCTCGGTGGCCGTCGGCTCGTCCGTCTGCGCGCCGATCGGCACCGCCAGTGCCAGCGCAGCCAGAATGATCAGTAGTACACCCGCGAGTTTACGCATAGGCCCCTCTCCGTTCCTCTCTACATTCCTCATAATCATCGCCCTACCAGAATAAAGGCGGGACGCGAGGATCGCATGAGAAAGGCAGGGGGTTTCGCTATAGGCCAGGTGGCCCGCCGAGGATCAGCCCGGTGGGGCGGCCGCCCCGATCAACGGATGCCCGGCATACCGGAGATGCCCTCGATCGCGCGGCGCGGGCTGGTCCCTTCCTCGCCCATCGCATCCGTGCCGTAGCGGTAGTCGTGCTTGCGGACGAACTCGCTCAGGTCGGCTTGCAGGCGGGACCAGATCGCCTGCTGCCCGGCCAGGACGCGCGCTTTGGCCCTGGCGTCGGCGTTGACCTCAAGCATCTGGCGCAGATGCGGCAGGCACAGCCCGGCGGAACGGTCGAACCGCTCCGCGAACGCGTCCTGCTCGATGTACTCCAACAGGTTGCGCAGCAAATGCTCCTCGACCGTCCCCTGGTGCTCGCAGGCCGGACAGGGCGCCTGCGCCGCGAGGGCGCTCCCCGCCTGGTTGACCTGCCGCCGTCCGCCGTTGGGGCCGGGATTGCCCATGTCCTTCAGCAGCGTGCGCACCAGCCCTTCGTACAGGATCGCGATCGCGAAGGCGCTGGCGTTCAACTCGTTCTCGATATGCCAGCCGTGACGCGGGCAGAAGCCGCGTGCGGCGCGCACCATCGCGTGCGTTGCGGGCTTGTTGACGTACTCGTAGATCAGGCTGTCCAGGTATTGGTGCACGCTGGCGAGCGTCAGGCGGCACACGGGGCAGCCGGGCTGTTCAAACGCCTCGTAAAGATCGTGGGCGCGAGAGGATAACTTCATCATTCCGTCCGATCCGGTTCATGTGAGCGGTGCGCGCCGATTATAGCGCAGGGTGGCGCACGGTATTGTCAACCCGGCACCGTTCAGGTATGATACAACCAGTAAGGAACCTGTGCGGGCATGGTGTAGTGGTAACACAACAGCCTTCCAAGCTGTTGTCACGGGTTCGAATCCCGTTGCCCGCTCTGCGAGTGCCCAGCGTGTCTGGGCGCTTGTGTCAACCGGGATGATTGGGTCCATAGCTCAGCGGTTAGAGCAGCCGGCTCAAGGCGGCCCCCGTCGAAGGCGGCGGGTCGCACGGGCTGCCCGGAGAGCAATCCCCGGGTGATCGCCTGTCAAAGTCGGGGAAGCCTACGTCGCGCCGCGATAGGGTGATCCCGAGCCAAGCCCGCGTCGGGAAGGTGTAGAGACTAGACGGCAGGCCCCCTCAGCCGAGGGGTGAAGGGATAGTCCAGCCCACAAACCGCACGGCGGGCAGCGAAAGCTGTAGTGGGATGCATAACCGGTCGGTCGCAGGTTCGAATCCTGCTGGACCCACACACTTCACCAGCCAGCGTTTGCTGGCTGGTGTGTTCCTGGCGAGCGGCACCGAGGATCAGAGTCATAGGCCCGGCACTCGCTGCCTTAAGGTTATTGCGCTTATGCTTCCAATTAATATAATAAACACTGGCGTTTTCCCGGTCAGCGTCGGGGGACGCCGCCCACGAACAGCGTACCTGACCAGAGGACATCGCTGATGAGGAGTAGGTACGGGATGAGCAACGGGCTTTCCAACACCTCCGACGACCGCATCCCCCTGTTAATTGAAGTAACCGAACGGCTGAAGCGCGGTGAAACCGGCGTCAGCGTCGCGATCGAGTCGGATGACGAGGTGGGACGCCTGGCTCAGGCCATCAACGAACTGTCCTCGACGCTTGAGGACCGCTATCGCGAGTTCCGCCGCATCAGCCGGATCACCGACCACGCCAACGCGGGCCTCCTGTTGGACGAGATCCTCGAGAACGTCTACAACGACTTCCACGACCTGATCCCTTACGACCGGATCGGGCTGGCGTTGATCGACGAAGACGGCGAGACGGTCAGGGCGCGCTGGGCTAAGAGCAACTACGAAACGGTGCATCTCCAGTGCGGCTATTCCGCCCCCTTGACGGGCAGCTCCCTGGAAACCATCATCAAGACCGGGCAGCCGCGCATCATCAACGATCTGCGCGAATACCTCGCCGCGCATCCGGACTCCGAATCAACCGCGCTGGTGGTCCAGGAGGGCATCCGTTCATCCCTGACGTGCCCCCTCATCGTCAACGGGTCGCCGGTCGGGTTCATCTTCTTCTCCAGCCGCGAGCCGTACGCCTACCAGGATGTCCACATCGAGATCTTCCAGCGCATCGCCTCACAGCTCGCGATCATCATCGAGAAGGGGCGCCTGGTCACGGAGTTGGCGGCGCAAAACGCGGAGATCCAGCGCCAGAACCAGGAACTCGCACGGCTCAACGAGTTGAAGAACATGTTTCTGG
>CAZGLU010000252.1:0-1204 GCA_964526095.1 uncultured Anaerolineaceae bacterium
GCACCTGCTCGGCGATTTCGCGTTTGCGATCTGGGACCGCCGCGCCCAACGGATGTTCTGCGCGCGAGACCACATCGGCGCACGCCCGCTTTATTACGTCCACTCGCCGTCAGCCTTCATAGCGGCGACCGACATCCGGTCGTTGCAAGCCTTCCCCGACGTGCGCTGTGACATCGACGAACTGGAAGTTGCATCTTTCCTGCTCTGGCCAAGGTTAACGAAAACGCGCACGTTCTTCACGCAGGTCCACATGTTGCACGCCGCCGAGCAGGTGTGTGTCGGCGAGCGGGGGATCACGCGCCGGATTCACTGGTCACCGGAAGCGGCACCGGACGTACGGCACAAGTCCCCGGCTGAATACGCTGAACATTTCCGCGCGGTGCTGGACGCGGCGATTGCCGCGCGTATCCGCACGCCGTACCCGGTGGCCGCGCACCTGAGCGGCGGGCTGGATTCCTCCGGCGTGGTGGTGCTGGCCAACCGTCAGCTCCGGGAGCAGGGCCGCAGCCTGGACATGACCTACACGTGGTCCCCGGCCCCCTCCGATACGTACCCGCTTGGCCGGTGGGATGAACGGAACACGATCCATAGGCTGTGTAAGCAGGAGGATCTCCCGGTCCATTACGGCACGGCGACGGGCCAGGGCTTCCGTGACTTCCTGGCGCGCGATATGGCGGTCGAAATGAACGCCGACCTGTTTGAGGAGTTCCCCGTGCTCGCCCATGCCAGTGACATGGGGAACCGCAGCATCCTGTCCGGCTGGGGCGGCGACGAAGCCGCTACATATGCGGGTCGCGGCTACCTGGCATACCTGCTCAAGCGGGGGCATTGGCGAGAGTTAGCGCGGATCACCCGGCGAACAGTGGGCATCCGGCGTCCCCACCGAACGCTGCGCTTCCTGGCACGGCACGCGATACTGCCCCTGCTGCCGGACAGGCTTTACGACCGATTCGACCCCTACTACCGCTCCGACCGGCAGCCATCGTACATCCACCCCGCGTTCGCCGCCCGCTTCCCAGACGCGGCCAAGGTCCCGCTCTCGTGGCGCGAGATCCCCGATCCACGTAAGACCCAGGAACGGTTGCTGAAAAAGGGACTCATTGCTGAGCGCATGGCGACCTGGGCCGCGTGGTCTTCGGCCTACGGCGTGCTGCACACCTACCCGCTAACGGACCGCCGCGTGCTGGAATATGCGCTGGGGCTA
>CAZGLU010000252.1:1214-5892 GCA_964526095.1 uncultured Anaerolineaceae bacterium
GGGCTACCGCCGGAGTTGTTGTATCACAAGGGGCAGTGGCGCTACCTGTTTCGTGCGGCGCTGAAGGACGTGCTGCCGCCGCTGCCGCCGAAAGCCGACCCGGTCAACGAGCAAAAGCGGTTCGACTGCGAGTTGGCGTGCTGGCGCATCCTGGCCGACGAGGTGCGCGCGGGGCTGTGGGCGGACGACGATGTACCATGGCTAGACATGCCCCGGCTGCGCGAAAAAATGCTCGTCGTGCCCGACGAGATGAACCACGAGCACCTGCTTGAGTTCATCCCGATCTCGTTTGCGGTGCGGGTGTGGCACCTGTGGCAGCGCTACGGTCACACGGTGGGCGCGGGGAACGGGCGCGGGTGATCGCGGTGTGCGCCGGAAACAACACGGGGCCGAGCGAACGGCCCCGTTTCGATCTGCGCGTCAGGTAGCGTTGTGCGGGATCACAGCGGGCAGGCGTCGGCCAGCAGCGCCGGGATGTTCGAATTGTTCGGCACCTCCGCCAAGCTTGCGCTGTACAGGTGCCATACGTCCGGCTCGGGGATGTCCGGCGGTTGCAGGTTCGAGGTGCGCGTGACGAAGCATCCGGCGAAGGTTGACTGCGTGCCGTCATGGTGCTGCGCGATGAGCACCGTCGGGATATCCGCGTACCGGCTGCCCGCCGCCACACCATAGCGCATCGGCGGCTGCACGATCACCTGCACGGCGGCGGTATCCGCAAACCCGCTCGCAAACTCCTCGTACGGGTCGGGCGGGGTCTCCCAGTAGCTGTAGGCGCGTTGATACTCCTGACGGCTGATGGCATTGTAGTACGAGGCGAGCAGGCCAACCGGGCTGTCGAGGTCCTCGAACGGCTCGGCTGGCGGCGCGATCTGATTGCCACCACCAGGCCCGGCAGGCGGCAGAGGTGCGCTCCCACCACCCAGCGGCGCGAACACAAGTTCCTGCCCCTCGCCATACTGGATGGTGAGCCGATCCTGCGTCCGTTCGTACCGCCACGCCGAGCGCAGCGCCGCGAAGTAATCCTGCTCCTGCTGCGTCACGGCGTCGTCGGCGCAAGCCATCATCGTGCTGATGATCTCGCCGAAGTACAGCATGCCCTCATTGGCCGAATAGGTGGCGCCGAACCCGTTGCAGCCCCCATGTCCGGTGGCCCGCGATTCTGATTCAAACGTGAGCGTCACGTCGCTGCCCCCGATGACCGGGGTGGCCGAGCCGGGCGCGCCGTATGACACCAGCCTCCACGCCGAACCAACCAGGTCGTTCTCAGCCTGCGACTGGGCGGCCACCGGCACTGCGAGCAGCACCGCCAGCAGTCCAAACACGAGTAGGCGGCGTCTTGACAAGGCTTGCATGACTTCCTCCTTGACGCCTCGCGGCCCACCGCCATCGAAGCAGTGTGGCGCGCGGCGTCCTCTGGAACCGTTCATTGAGCCTACTACACCGATTCTAGGGCCTTGATACGAGGTCGCCAACCGCGAGCACCGGCCTGCTGCGGGCCATAAGCGGGAGGGGCCATACGGACGCGTGACAAACCAACCCGCTTGACTCCAAATACAACTTATTGTACGATCTGATCGTTCACGTGAACGTTCAGATCATGTGTCGTGGGCTGCATTCGGGGGCAACGAATGGCACGCAAAAGGCAACGCCCGACCATGAAAGACGTCGCTCGATTGGCCGGGGTTTCGGTGCAGACCGTATCGGTGGCGGTGAACAACAAGTCTGCGATCTCGGAGGAGACACGAGAACGCGTGCTGGCCGCCATCGAGGAGATCGGCTACCGCCCCTACACCGTAGCGCGCAGCCTGCGCACCGGGGCCACGCAGACAATCGCGCTGGTCGTCTCCGACATCACCAACCCCTTTTTCGCGTCGATGGCGAACATCGTCGAAGACCACGCCCACGCCGCCGGTTACAGCCTCCTGCTCTACAACACCCACAGCGACCTCGAACGCGAAAAGAATTACATCCGCATGGCAACCCAGCGGTGGATCGACGGGCTGCTGTTCGTGTCCACGAAAGACGAGATGTACGGCCTGGACACGCTGAAGGAGGCGAACATCCCGGTCGTCGCGATCGACCGCATCCCGAACAACTACGAAGGCCCGGCGGTGACGCTGGACAACATCAAGACCGGACGGTTGATCGCCGAGCACCTGATCGACCTGGGGCACGTACACCTGGCGCACATCAGCGGCCCGCTGGACCTGATGCTCTCGCGCGAGCGGCTAGACGGGTTCCAGTCGGTCATCCGCGAGCGCGGGCTTAGCCCGGCCCTGTACGTGGAGGGCGACAGCAGTTGGTCCGCCGAATCCGGTTACCGCGCGATGCAACTGCTGCTTGAGGCACGGCCCCGCCCCACCGCCGTGTTCGCGTCCAACGACCGCATGGCGATCGGGGCGATGCGGGCGGTCATCGAGGCCGGGCTGCGCATCCCGGAAGATATCTCGGTCGCCGGGGTGGACGACATCGAGCTGGCCAGCTACCAGATCATCCCGCTGACGACCATCCGCCAAAGCCTGAAGGACGTCGCCACCCTGGGCATCACGATTTTGCTGGAGATCCTGGAGGGGAAAGAGCCAGCCCGGTCGCGCGTGGTGTGCGAGCCAAAGCTGGTGGTGCGTGCCTCAACCGGCCCGCCGTCATCGACGGAGTGAGGCTGAATGGTATTTTAGCAAACGTGTTGATTAGATATCCGACCAAATTTAGTGAGAAGGTGAACGGCCATCATGAAACGCTCAGAACTAAACCAAATCATCGAGAAGGGCATCGAGTTTGTGGAGCGCATGAACTTCAAGCTGCCGATGTTCGCGTACTGGTCGCTTGAAGACTGGAAGACCAAAGGCCCGGAATACGACGAGATCAAAGACAACATGCTGGGCTGGGACGTCACCGACTTCGGCAGCGGCGATTTTCACCGGGTCGGGCTGCTGCTGTTCACCCTGCGCAACGGGAACTTCAACGACCCGAAATACATCAAGCCGTACTGCGAGCGGATCCTGATCGTGGAAGAGGGCCAGGTCCTGCCGTCGCACACCCACTACCGCAAGATGGAGGACATCATCAATCGCGGCGGGGGGAACGTGATGATCGAACTGTACGGCATGCAGGAGGACGGCACCTACTCGAACGAACCGATCACCGTCACGATGGACGGGCGGCAGGTCACGGTCGAGCCGGGCGGCGTCGTGCGGCTGACGCCGGGCGAGAGCATCACGCTCGTGCCGGGACAGTACCACAAGTTCTGGGGCGAGGAAGGCACCGGCATGACGCTGTTGGGCGAGGTCTCCACCGTCGGGGATGACCGGGTGGACAACCGTTTCTACGAGGCGACCGGCAGGCTGCCCGAGATCATCGAGGACGAAAAGCCCAGGTACCTGCTGTTCACCGACTACCCGAACCTTGAGAAGCTGATCAGTTCATACTAGCCCGCCGCAACCATGCGCCCGGCGGGGCTGCTCACCGCATCCGGGCAGGTTGAGGCGTGATAGATCGTGATATGCAAGGTCGTGATATGTGAGGATAGCAACGTAGGCGGGACGTAGAAAGGAGATTGTCTACTACAACTATTACCAAATCACTTTATCGCGTTGTCCGGAGCTTCGAAGACAACCCATTAACCAAGGAGTGTGCAATGCGTAAGTTAAACCTCTTCGTTTTCTGTCTGGTGCTCATGGCGATGGTAGCCGGCTCTGTGGCAGCACAGGGTGACGGCGGCTACGAGCGCAAGGACCCGTTCATCATCGGGTACTCGGTGTACGACATGCAGCAGCCGTACTGGCAGGAGTACGCGCGTGGCATCGAGGAGGCCGCGACCGAGGCGGGCGCTGAGTTCGTGCTCTCCGACCAGAAGTCGAGCCAGGAGACCCAGGTCTCCGGTAGCCTGGACCTGATCAACCAGGGCATCAGCGCGCTGATCGTCTCGCCGGTGCAGCCCTCGGCGCTGCCTGCGGTCATCGACGCGGCGCACGAGGCCAACATCCCGGTCATCGTCGGGGACGTCGGGGCGGAGGGCGAGTACGACGCCTTCGTGCTGTCGGACAACTACGAAGGCGGGCGGCTGGCGGCGCAGTACGTCGTCGAGCAGCTCAGCGACGTGGAGGGCACCAAGGAAGTGCTCATGATCCTGCTGCACCCCGGCTCGGCTGTCGGTGAGGTGCGTGCGGCGGGCTTCCGTGACGAGCTGGCCAAGTACGAGGACTTCGTCATCGTCGCCGAACTCAACGGCAACGACACCGTCCAGGGCGGCTATCAGGTCACCCAGGACACCCTGGCCGCCAACCCCGAACTGGACGCCATCTACGCCACCAACGACCCCGAAGCCATCGGTGCCTCCCAGGCGCTGAAGGCTGCCGGGCTTAACGGCGTCGAGGACGTCCTGCTCATCGGCTTCAACGGTGACGCCCCCGCCCTCGAACTCATCGCCGCCGGTGAGATGGCCGCCACCATCCGCCAGGATCCCTACGGCCAGGGTCGCGCCGCCGTCGAGGCCGCTCTGACCCTGCTCGACGGTGAGGCCATCGAGTACTCCGATGAGGAGACCCGCTCGATCTACTTCCCTGTCGAGGTCGTCACCGCCGATAACGTCGACCAGTTCATGGGCGCGGAGCCGTCCGGCACCACCTACGAGCGCAAGGACCCGTTCATCATCGGGTACTCGGTGTACGACATGCAGCAG
>CAZGLU010000253.1:0-5890 GCA_964526095.1 uncultured Anaerolineaceae bacterium
GAGGGCGAAGGCTAGGGTGAACTGCTGCGCCCCATCCCCTGGCCCCTTCCACGTAAGCGGCGGGAAAGCGAGGCGAGGTTTGTTTGTCGCTGTTTTGCGCTCAAGTAGCGCATCACACGCCCCGGCGGCCCGTGCGTTTGTCATGCCGTTTGGCGTGAAAGGATACTGTTCAGCGCGAAATGACCGGGCGTATAATGGGAGACAAGGGACCTTTAGCGAAGATTGATTGTTTTTGATCTACATCAACCGTCAGGTTAAGTAAAGGAGAAGCCAACGGTTATGGCAGTTCAGGCCCAAGCAACCGAGCACATCAACCCCTACGAAGTCGCATTGCAGCAATATGATCGTGCTGTTGCCTATTTAGATTTGCCCGCTGGAATCAAAAGTTTTTTGCGCTACCCGAAACGTGAGCTTACCGTTAATTTCCCGGTCCGCATGGATAACGGGGATATTCGGATCTTCACCGGCTACCGCGTGCATCACAATACCGTCCTCGGTCCCTCCAAGGGCGGTATTCGTTATGCGCCGCAGGTGGACCTCGACGAAGTGCGTGCCCTGGCGATGTGGATGACGTGGAAGTGCGCGCTCGTCAACCTGCCATACGGCGGGGCGAAGGGCGGCGTGCTGTGCGACCCGCTCTCCATGAGCAATCAGGAGTTGGAGCGCCTGACGCGCCGGTATGCGACCGAGATCATCATGTTCATCAGCCCCCACGGCGACATCCCCGCGCCGGACATGGGGACCAACGCGCAGACGATGGCCTGGATCATGGACACGTACAGCATGACGGTCGGGTACTCCGTCCCGGCGATCGTCACGGGCAAGCCGCTGAACGTCGGCGGCAGCCAGGGGCGGACCGAGGCGACCGGGCGCGGCGTGGTGATCTGCATGGACGAGGCACTGCGGCGGAGCGGGCGCAACACGCCCTCACAGATCCGCGTGGCGATCCAGGGCTTCGGCAACGTGGGGAAGTATGCCGCCAAGCACGCGTACGACCTGGGCTACAAGGTGATCGCCGTGAGCGACATCACCGGTGGCTACTATCGCAAGGACGGCCTCGACGTCGACGACCTGCTGGCCTACACCGCGACGAGCCGCTTCCACCAGCTTGCCGGGTACCCCAACGCCGATCCGATCACCAACGAGGAACTGATCGCGCTGGACTGCGACGTGCTGGCGCCTTGTGCGATGGAGAACCAGATCACGGCGGAGAACGCGGCGAGCATCAAGGCGTCGCTGCTGGTCGAGGGCGCAAACGGCCCGACCACGCCGGAAGCGGACGATATTTTGCTCGACAAGGGCGTGGAGATCATCCCGGACATCCTGGCGAACGCAGGCGGCGTGACCGTGTCGTACTTCGAGTGGGTCCAGGGCTTGCAGTCGTTCTTCTGGGACGTGGAAGAGGTCAACCGCCAGCTTCGCCGCGTGCTGATCCGCGCCTACGACGACGTGGTGCGCACCCGCGACCACTACCAGGTCGATATGCGCACCGCCGCGCAGATCACGGCGATCAAGCGCGTGGGCGACGCTACCTTCACGCGCGGCATCTACCCGTAGGCTTCCGGCCTGCGGCGAACCCTAGGCGAACGGTAGGGGCGGGTTGCACACCCGCCCCTATTTTGTTGCGTGCGTCGTGCGGGCGGCCCGGCTTACCCGGCGACCGTCACGCGGGCGAGCAGCCAGTCGATGATCGTCGGCAGGAACTCCGGCGTGAATTCGGCGGGCAGCTCCCCGTACTCCGACGTGCTGCCGGTCTCCGCCTTCTGGAACAGGTGGTTCGCGTCCGGCAGGATCACGATCTCGTAGTCCTCGTTGCCCGCCTGTTGCAGCGCGGCCTCCAACGGGGGCGCGTTCTGTTCGGCGTCTACCTGTACGTCCTTGCCGCCGAAAAGCGCCAGCACCGGGATGGTCGTCTGCGCCCAATCCGGCGCCGGGTCGTACTCCAGGAACGACTTGAACCAGGCGGCGGTATACTCCTGTGCCATTTGCGACGCCAATATCTTGGCGTACACCTCGACGTCGTCGCCAAAGGCCGCCGCTTCCTCCTCCGGCAGCGCCTCGAGTTCTTCGAGCGTGACCTCGTAGATCAGCGCCTCCATCGCCTCCGGATCGTCCAGGACAGTGAGCATCTCCTCCAGGAACTCCATCTGCGCCGCGATATCCTCCTCCGTCGCGCCCTCCGCCGCCAGGATCAACTGGTTTTGCAGGAAGAGCACGTCCCGCCCGTTCACGCCGGGACCGGCCATGCTGATGATGAAGTCCAGGTCCGGGTTGCGCGCGCCGAGCATCGCCGCGATCAGGCCGCCCTCGCTGTGGCCGAGCAGGCCGATCTCGTCCGGGTTGATGTCGTCGCGGCTCAGCAGGTAGCTGATGGCGGCCTCTGCATCGGTGGCGAAGTCCTGCGTGGTGGCCGTCGCGAAGACGCCGGTGGACTTCCCGACGCCGCGATCGTCGTAGCGCAGCACCGCGATGCCCTCACGCGTGAGCGCGTCCGCGAGCAGCCGGAACGGGCGGATCGCGATCCCCGCGCCGAGCGCCTCGTCACGGTTCTGCGGGCCGCTGCCGGACACAAGGACAATCGCCGGGTGCGGGCCGTCGGTGGGGGGCAGGGTCAGCGTACCGGCGAGCGTGATGTCGCCGTTGTCGAAGGTAACTTCCTCCACGATGTAGGGGACCGGCTCCTCCTCCACCTCAAGCGGTGCGAACGCGTCGAGGGTGCGCAGGAACACGCTGGCGTGCAGCGCTTCGTAGTCCTCCGGCGAGGTTTGCAGCAGCACAAGGTAGGTGGTGCCATCCTGCTCGGCCAGCGCCAGGTCGATCTTCAGGTCCAGCGTGCCGATGTTGACGTCCACCTCGTAGAGCGTCCATTCCAAGGCCCCGCCGGGGTACGTGCCGACGCTCTCCGGCGCTTCGGTGAGCGCAAGCTGCGGCAGGAGCGCGTTCAGCAGGGCGTCAGGGGCCAGGGCGGCGGACTGCTGCGCGATCACCGTCGTGTCCGCCGGGGTGGTCTGCCGCCCGAAAATGCCGTTGCCGAGGTCGGTCCAGCCGTCGGGCACCACGCTCTCGATGCCGAATGCTTCATCCGTGTGCGGGACGAGCACGATGACGTCCGACGCCGGTTCGTCGGGGCCGTCCTGCGCCCACACGGGCACGGCGGAGCCGAGCAGCGCGAGGAGTACGAGCAGCGTCACGCTTCTAGCTAACAATCTCATGATTCCTCCCATCAAGGTCATGCCATCCAAGGACAGTTACGCGCCGAACGGACGAGCGGGCATCTGGCAGGCGCGAAAAAAGGCCGACGCTCGGCAAGGTCTCGTCAGCACATAACCCGCACTACCTATTTTATACGTTTCACCTCCGGTAAAGTCGCTGGCCGCCGGGGGGCAAACTTGCCCTGCGCCCGGATGCGGTATAATCACTTACGCTCCGCATGCCGCGACCTGTAGGAGTAAGCTGGTGCCTGACTCGCAGGCCGAATCGTTCGAGCGGCAGATCCTGGCGCATCGACCGTTTCAGGTCCCGGTCCCCTGGGCCGATGAGATCGTATTCCCCTGTTATGACGGGCTGTCGATCCGCAACCTGGCGCATACCATCGTCCGGCTGTTGGATGGCAAGCCCTCGTCCGCGTGGCTCGGCTCGTCACCGCTGGATGGCCGGTTGTGGGAGCACCTATGGGGACAGGCCAAACGGATCGTGCTGTTCATCAGCGACGGGTTAGGCTGGCGGCTGCTGCGGGAGATCGTCGTCACCGACCCGGACACGACGCAGATCGTCGCCGACCTGACCGGGGACGGCACGCTCACGCCGCTGACGTCCGTCGCGCCGAGCACCACCGCCGTCGCAATGCCGAGCATCTGGACCGGCGCGGCGCCGATCGCAACGGGCCTCGTCGGGACGCGCCTGTTCCTGCGCGAGTTCGGCGTGATGGCGGACATGCTGCGCTACGCGCCGCTGAGGGGGCGGCACCGTGCGGACGTGCTGGAGGAGTGGGGCCTCGATTTCGAGACGTTCATGCCCGTCCCCACGCTGGGCGAGGAGCTGGCTGCGCGCCGCATCGAGAGCACCGTCGTGTTGCAGAAGGACCTGTTTGGCTCGGGGCTGTCACGGCTGATGCATCGCGGCGTGAGCAACGTCGTGCGCCACTACGGTTACACCGACCTGTGGATCACGCTGCGCGACCTGCTGCGCGCGACGCGTAAGCAGCGCTGCTTCATCAACGTGTACTGGGGCGCGGTCGATGGCGCCTCCCACCTGTACGGCACCGTGACGGAGCAGACCGTGACGGAGGTCCGGCGCCAGCTTGCGGACCTGCGCGGCGCACTGCTGGCGGACGGCGTCGCGGATGGGCGCACGCTGTTCATGCTGGTGGCGGATCACGGCCATTCGCCGGTGAGCGACGCCGTGGTGCTGCGCGACCATCCCGCGCTGATGGACACCCTGCGCTGCCCGCCCGGCGGCGACAGCCGGTTCGCGCACCTCTACCTGCGGCACGACACGCGGGCCGAGGCGCAGGCGTATGTCGCGGAGCAGTTCCCCGACCGGCTGCTGGCGCTGGATACCGCCGCCGCGATCCGGGCCGGGCTGTTCGGGACGGATCGCATCTACCCGGAGGCGGTGGCCCGGCTGGGGGACCTGACGCTGGTCGCCCGGGAGGGCACGATGGGCGTGGAGCAGGTGCGCAGCGAGCCGCTGAGCAAGCACGCGGGCCTGAGCGCGCGCGAGATGCTGGTGCCGCTGTTGATGCGGCTCATATAGGGTATATAAGTACGGTTTGAGGCCAGACACCCGAAGGCTGGGGCGCAGCCCCGAAAAGGACACTGCATGCAGAACCTACTGAACCGGTTATTTGGCACCCGGCCTGGGGAGCATCGCCCGGCAGCGACCCCCGTGCAGCAGGAGCTGGCGAACCTGCTGGAGACGGCTGCGACGGCGCTTGAACAGGGTTATCACGACACGGCGCTCGACACCTACCAGAAGGGCCTGTCGATCGCGCGGACGACCAAGGACCGCGTCAACGAGGAGCGCTTCCTGAACGGCATCGGCGCGGCCTACGTGGCACAGGAGCGGTTTGACGAGGCGCGGCCCATCTTCGACCAGGCGTTGGAGCTGGCCCGCAGCCTGGGCGATCCGCGCGCGCTGGCCCGCAGCCTGAACAACCTCGGCTCGCTGTTCGCGCAGAAGGGGGAGTGGAGCGCGGCGCAGATGTATCACCAGCAAGCGCTGGACGCCGCGCGGGAGACGGGCAGCGCGGACGTGATCGCGCTGATGCTCGAAAACCTCGCCCACGATTACCTCAGCCAGGACAACCCAAGCTACGCCCAACACCTGCTGAAGGAGGCGGTCGTGCTGTCGCAGGCCGGGCAGCAGCCCGCGCTGGCGGCGCGGATGGTCGGCAAGCTGGCCGAAGCGACGCTCGTGGGGGGCGACCGGGCCAGCGGCTACAAGCTGTTGCAGCAGGCCGTCTACCTGGCGCAGCGCGCGGGCGAGGATGCCCAGGTGCTGCGCTGGCTGACCATGCTCGCGCAGCTTGAGATGGAGAACCGCAACTACGCGCAGGCCATCGAGCATTACCAGACGGCGGAGAACCTGGCGCTGCGCCTGGGCGACCAGCCGCCGTCATTCTTCATGACCACCGCGCTCGACCTCAGCCTGGCCTACCAGATGACCGGCGACGCGGCCCTGGCGGAGGAATACGCGACGCGGGCGCTGGCCCAGGCACGCGGCAGCGGGGACGCGGTCCAGGCCGCCATGGCGCTGACGCGGTTGGGGCTGGCGGCCTACGCGACCGGCGAGTACCAGCGCGCGCGCGAACTGCTCACCGACGCGCTGGCGTACTACGAGTAGATCGGAAGAGCACACGTCTGAACTCCAGTCACGAGATTCCATCTCG
>CAZGLU010000254.1:0-5885 GCA_964526095.1 uncultured Anaerolineaceae bacterium
TGCTGCTGGTCGGCGGCGGGGCGGTGCTGGCGCTCGCGCCGGACTTCGTCTACCTGCGCGACAACTTCGGCGTGCGCATGAACACGGTGTTCAAGCTGTACTATCAGGCGTGGATCCTATTCAGCGTGGCGGGCGGCTATGCCGTGTGGTCCGTGCTGGCCGGGCGCAGGCCGGTCCCCCTCGTCGGGCGGATCGCCTTCGCGGCGGTGGCGGTGGTCTTCTTCGCCGCCGGGATGATCTACCCGGCCTTTGCGCCGTTCTCGCGCGGGGTGTACGAGGCGAACGCGGCGGATCCGCTCACGCTCGACGGGCGGTCCACGATGGTGCGCGCCGCGCCGGGCGAGTACGAGGCGATCCAGTGTTTCGCGGACTTCGTCGGTTCGGCCAGCGACGTCGTGCTGGTCGAGGCGCCGTGCAACTGCGGGTATGCACCGCAGATCGGGCGCGTGAGCGGGCTGACCGGCGTGCCGACCGTGCTCGGCTGGGCGAACCACGAAGGGCAGTGGCGCGGCGCCACGTACCCGGACGTGACCGAGGCGCGTTACGAGAACGGGCGCTTCCGCGACCGCCTGACGGACGTGCGCGCGCTGTACACCACGCGCGACTGGGACGAAGCGTGGGCCACACTTGAACGCTACGGCATCGATTACGTGGTCGTCGGCGCGGCGGAGCGCCAGATGATCAGCGAGCTGGCCGGGGGGGATCCCGGCCTCCGTCAGGATTACGAGCAGGGCCTCGCCAAGTTCGGACAGACCTTCACGCCGGTCTGCCAGAACGAGGTGATGGCGATCTACCGCGTCAAGCCGAATTGATGCGCCGCACCACCGCCCCAGGCGAGGGCGGCGCGCCGGGCTGAATTGGGACCATGACATGACGATTGTGCTGGACAACACGACGGCGCCCACCCTGGACGATCCATCGGACGGCGAACGGGCCGGGAACGCGCCCGCGCTGGCGGTCCGCGTGACGCTGGAGCTGGTCCTGGTGATCGCGATCGCCGTGCTGGCGGGCGCGCTGCGGCTGGCGCAGTTGGGCCACGCCCCGCTGAACGACGCCGAGGCGCGTGAGGCGCTGTCGGCGCTGCGCGCGCTGGAGGGGGACGGGCCGGGCGTGACCGGCGTCAGCCCGCTCTCGCACCTGCTGACGGCCATCAGCTTCACGCTGCTGCCCGCCGGTGATTTCGCGGCGCGCCTGCCGGTCGCGCTCGGCGGGTGGCTGCTGGCGCTGTCGCCGCTGCTGTGGCGCCGCTACCTGAACCCGCTGCCGCCGCTGATCATCAGCCTGCTGCTGGCGATCTCCCCTGTTTCGGTGCTGGCCGCACGCACGAGCAGCCCGGTCGTCTGGTCGGCGCTGCTGGCGGTCGTCGCGCCGTGGCTGGTTCTGCGCTTCGTGGAGACGCGCCGCCCGGCCTGGGGCGCTGCGGCTACGGCGGCCTTCGCCGCGCTGGCGCTGCTGGCCGAACCGGCGGGCTTCCTGCTGCTTCTGATGCTGGCGGCGGGCCTCGGCTTCGCGTGGCTGACCGAGGACGCCCCGGACCGGCGGCCCGGCATCGCCGTGCGCGACGTGCTCGCGGCGTGGCCGTGGGCCGACGGCGCGCTGCTGGCGGGGGTGGCCGCGCTCGCGGTCACGACGGGGCTGCTGCTGCTCCCCTCCGGCCTGTCGGTGACGGGCAACGGCCTGTGGGCCGGGCTGCGCGGTTTCGTCGAGCGCCCGGAGGGGCACGCCATCGCGCACCCGCTGTGGGTCGCGCTTCGCTACGAGCCGGGGATCATGCTGTTCGGGCTGCTGGTGAGCTACCGCGTGCTGCGCGTGGGCAGCTTCTTCGAGCGCGCGCTGGTCGGCTGGTTCGTGCTCGGCCTGGTCCTGACGCTGGCCTACGCCGGGGCTTCCGCCGCGCACGCGCTGTGGATCACGCTGCCGCTGACCGTCCTGGTGGGGTTGGCGATCTGCCGCTGGCTGACCGCGCTGCCGGGCGTGATCGAGCACGTGCCGGGGTGGGGCGTGCCGCTCTACACCGTGATCACGTTCGCGCTGTGGATCGCGGTCGGCATGAGCGTCGTGCTGCTGTCCAAGCAGTTCATGGACCTGCCCGCCCAGGTCACGGACTTCAACGCGCTGGCGGGGCGCCTGCTGGACGGCATCTACAACCGCAGCACGACCGGCGGGGAGACGGTCACGATCCAGGGCGCGGGCGTCTTCGCGTACGTGCTGGGCTTCATGCAGCTTCGCATCCTGGTGACGGTCCTCGTGACGCTGCTCGTCGGTGTGCTGTACTTCCTGGTCGGCAGCCTGTGGGGCGCGGCGACCGCCGGGCGCGGGCTGGCCCTGGGCACATTCGCCTTCCTGCTGCTGTTCGGGCTGGGGGTCGGCGGACGGGCGGCGTTCCTGCACTACGACGACCCGCGTGAGATCTGGTATGCGCGCCCGGTGACGCATGACGTGGACGAGCTGCGTGCGACGCTGCGCGAGATGAGTCTGCGCGCCGACGGCACGCCGCACCTGATCCCGATCGTGGCGCAGGTCCCCGATGATGGCGCGCTGGCCTGGGCGCTGCACAGCTTCCCGAACGTGACGTTTGTGCGCGCCGTCGGGCCGGAGGTGGACGCCGCCGCCGTGATCACGCCCGCTGGCGGGCCGCCGCCGCAGTTGGGCGCGGGGTACGTGGGCAAGGACCTCGTCGTGCGGCGCGCCTGGACCGCGCGCGCGCTGACGTGGCGCGACACGATCGCGTGGCTGCACCGTGGCGAGACGCTGCTCAAGCCGGTGCCGGACGAGACGATCATGCTGTGGATCCGCAGCGACGTGTACGGCGTTCAAAACGCGGTGGTTGAGGAATAATCCCCCGCGCTGTGTACAATAGACGCTATGAGCGAAGAACGTGTAGACGCCCACCACGCCAACGATCCGGACCTGCCCGAGCTGATCGCGCGCTGCAAGCGCGGTGAGCAGGCGGCCTTCGCGACGCTGTACGATCGCTTTGCGCCGGGCCTGTACCGGCTGGCGTACAGCGTGCTGCTGGTCGAGCAGGACGCCGAGGACGTGTTGCAGGAGTCGATGGTCTACGCCTTCCGCAACCTGGGCCGCTACGACCCGTCGCGCGGCGCGTTCCGCACGTGGCTGTACACCATCACGATCAGCCGCTGCCGCAACGCGCGCCGCCGCAAGTGGCTGCCGACCGTCGCGCTGAGCAGCCTGCTCAACATCGGCGTGGAGCCGCCGACGCCGGCCGAACACTCGCCGGAGGCCAACGCCGCCTGGCAGGAGGTGCGGGACTCGCTGGCCCGCGCGCTGGGCACCCTCTCGCCGCTGCTGCGGGAGGCGGTCGCGCTGCGCTACGGGCAGGGCCTGACCTACCGCGAGATGGCGGCGATCATGGGCTGCCCGCAGAAGACGGCGGAGAGCCGCGTCCGTCTGGCGCACGAGCAGCTTCGCAAGGCGATGTCCGCCGCCGACCGCGCGGCCCTGGAGGAATTGTGGAGCATTTAGGCTGTAGGCTGCTGGCTGAGGACCTAACGCCGGAGTAACGCCATGCGACGCCGTCATGTCACTCATTTGCTGGTCCGCTATGCGCACGGCCAGTTGCGCCCGGCGCAGCGTGCCGAGGTGGTCAACCACGTCCGCACGTGTGACGCCTGCCGGGCCGCGCTCGCACGGGAGGAACGCCTCGTCAAGGACCTGCGCCGTGAGATGCCCGCGTTCGGACAGCCCTCCACGCGCCAGTTGGCGCAGGTGTGGGCGGGCGTGTGGGGCGACCTCGCCGCGCCGCGACGGGGCACGGGCGGGGCCGGGACGACGTGGCTGCCCGGCCTGAGCTTCGCCGTCGCCGTGCTGCTGGCCGTGCTGGTCGTGCTGCCGCTGGCCGCGTCCGGCGGGATCCGCGCCGAGGCCGCGCCGCTCCAGCCGCGCCCGGCGGACCTGACCGGGGCCGCCTCCCCGACGCTGGTCGTCACCGGCGACGCGCCGACACAGGATGTCTCGTTCAGCGCGCGCGGGGACCTGCCCGCGACCCCGGCGGCGACGGTCGCGCTGGTGTCGCGGGCGGGCGCCAGCCCGGTGCCGGTGCCGGGCGTCACGACGTCGCCGGAGGCGCTGCGCGTCGGGCGTTTCGCGCCATGACCGCACCCACGGCGAGGGTGGCGCTGACGATCCGCCCGATGGCCGCCGGGGACGTCCCGGCGGTGGGCCGCCTGATCGAGCAGCTCACCGGGGAACCGATGAGCCACGCCGATCTGTGCGCGCGGTGGGAGTGGGTCCAGCGCAGCCCGATCGACTGGCTCTACGTGGCCGAGGCGGACGGGCGCGTGTGTGGGCTGCTGGGCTTCCGCCTGCGCGAGATGCTCGAGCGCCCCGGCCGCTACGGGGAGATCTCCATCCTGGTCACCGATGCGGAGGTGCGGCGTCAGGGCATCGGGCGGGCGCTGGTCGAGTACGCCGAAGGGCTGGCCCGCGAGCACGGCTGCGTCGGCACGTGGCTGGTGAGCGGGTTCGGGCGCAAGGACGAGGCGCACCGTTTTTACGAGGCGCTCGGCTACACGGCCACGGGCTACCGGTTCGTGAAGCGGTTTGACGGTTAGGGTTAGGCCCAGGCGCACGGCTCGCCGGGGAATCTGAGCAAGCTGGCGCCCCGTGATGGGGCGTGATGGGGTAGGGGCAGAGCGCGTTCTGCCCCTATGGCGGTACGCGGATAGGATAACGGGAAACGATCGTATGGCAACTCGTGAGCACGTTTATGCACCGCCCGATACGCAGGAACAGCGCGTGAACAACGCCCTCGCGCGGGCCTATACGCTGAATTGGGAGGCCATCGCCTACGCGGTGATCCTCGTGCTGGCGGTGATCACCCGCTTCGTGGACCTGGGCGCGCGCGTGATGAGCCACGACGAGAGCCTGCACACGTACTATTCGTGGCGGCTGTACGAGTTCGGCGAGTTCAACCACACGCCGCTGATGCACGGCCCCGTGATCTTCCACATGAACGCGCTGTTTTACTTCCTGTTCGGCGATACGGACTTCACGGCGCGCATCTATACGGCTGTGCTCGGCGTGCTGATCGTGATGTTCCCGCTGCTGTTCCGGCGCTGGCTGGGCCGCGTCGGGGCGGTGCTGGCCGCGATCATGCTGCTTATCTCGCCGCAGATCCTGTACTACAGCCGTTATATCCGCGAGGACATCCCGACCATCTTCTTCACGCTGGTCTTCATCTACGGCCTGTTCCAGTACGTGGACGGCGCGCCCCCGCGCCGCCCGGTGTGGCTGTGGGTCGTCGCGGCGGGGATGCTGCTGATGCTCGCCTCCAAAGAGCTGGCGTTCATCTACCTGCTGATCTTCGTCGTGTACCTGTTCTTCTTCCTGGTGCTGCGCTACGTGCAGGACGTCGGGGTGCAGCGCCGGCCTCCCGACGCGGAGGGGTGGCGCCCGCCGTGGCTGCAAACCGCGTTCGGCCATGCGGTGCTGCTGGCGCTCGCGGCGTTGGCGGCGTACCTGATCGGGTCGCTCGCGCGCCAATTCCTGCTGCCGAGCGTGCGGATCGACTCGGAATGGACGATCGTGCTGCCGCTGTTCGCAGTCCTGTACCTGCCGCTGGCCGCGTCGGGCCTGGTGCGCCGCGCCTTGACCGGCGGGCGCTCAAGCGAGGGCGCCGCCTCTGCGATCATGTCCGGCCTGGCGCAGACGCGCTCGGCGTTCATGGTCCTGATCGCGGGGGCGATTATCGGCACGATCCTGGCGCTGCTGGTCATCAGCGTGCTGGACATCATCAAGCCGGAGACGGTGTGGCAGACGACGACCGTCGCCAGCGCGGGCGCGGAGGGGGGCAGCACCACGGAAGTCACCGTTGACACGACGATGCTCGTGCGGCTGGTGACGTGGATCGGGCTGCCGGTGCT
>CAZGLU010000255.1:0-5837 GCA_964526095.1 uncultured Anaerolineaceae bacterium
GCGCGACCACGCTGGACGAGTACCGCCAGTACATCGAGAAGGACTCCGCGCTGGACCGCCGCTTTGCGCCGGTCTTCGTTGAAGAGCCGTCCGTCGAGCAAACGATCGAGATGCTGCGCGGCCTGCGCGAGCGCTACGAGGCGCACCACAAGATTACCTACACTGACATGGCGCTGGTCGCCGCCGCCCGGCTCAGCCATCGCTACGTCACCGACCGCAAGCTGCCCGACAAGGCCATTGACCTGATGGACGAGGCCGCGTCGAAGCTGCGTGTGGCGCTGTACTCCATGCCGGACGATCTGAAGGAGATGAAGCGCACCCTGGACACGCTGGCCGCCGAGGAAGAGGAGGCCAGCCTGAGCCGGGACTATGAGCGTGCCGCGTTGATCAAGTCCGAGCGGCTCAAGCTGGAGGAGGAGTACAACGAGGCGCGCGCGAAGTGGCAGGCCGAGCACACCCTGGACGAGATCGTGGACGAGGACGACATCGCCCAGGTGATCGCGCAGTGGACGGGCATCCCGGTCAACCAGATGATGGAGACCGAGGCCGAAAAGCTCCTGCGTATGGAGGAGGTGCTGCACAGCCGCATCATCGGCCAGGAGAAGGCGGTGGCCGCCATCTCCGACGCCATCCGCCGCGCGCGCAGCGGCCTGAAGGACCCGCGCCGCCCGATCGGCTCGTTCATCTTCCTGGGCAGCAGCGGCGTCGGCAAGACCGAGCTGGCGAAGGCGCTGGCCGAGTTCATGTTCGACGACGAGGACGCGCTGCTGCGCATCGACATGAGCGAGTACCGTGAGCAGCACACCGTCAGCCGTCTGTTCGGCGCGCCGCCTGGGTACGTGGGCTACGAGGAGGGCGGCCAGCTTACCGAAGCGGTCCGCCGCCGCCCGTACCGTGTCATCCTCTTTGATGAGATCGAGAAGGCGCACCCTGAGGTCTGGAACGCGCTGCTCCAGATCCTCGAAGATGGCCGCATGACCGACGGTCAAGGCCGCACGGTGGACTTCCGCAACACCGTCATCATCATGACGAGCAACCTGGGCACCGAGTTCACCCGTAAGGGGGGCGCGCTGGGGTTCGTCGTGGACGACGACCCGCAGTTGGTCGCGGACCACAAGGCCATCGAAGAGGCGCTGCGCCGCACCTTCCGGCCGGAGTTCATCAACCGCGTGGACGAGATCATCATCTTCGAGCCGCTCACCCGCGAGCAGGTGGAGAAGATCGTGGACTTGCAGATGCAGGAGATCGCCGCGCGTATGGCCGAGCAGGGCCTGTACGTCGCCATGGAGCCTAACGCCCGCGCCCGGTTGGCCGAGCTGGGCTTCGACCCGGAGTTCGGCGCCCGGCCGCTGCGCCGCGCGCTCCAGCGCTACGTCGAAAGCCCGCTGAGCGTGCGCCTGCTGAAGGGCGAGTTCCGCCCCGGCGATCTGGTCGAGATCTACCTGAACGACGAAGGACAGATGGACTTCCGCCAGCTTGAGAGCGGCCACGTTCCGGCGCCGGTCAAGGAAGAGGTCGAGGAAGAGGAACACGCCGAGTAATTCCGGCGGCGTCCCATATAGCACACAGGCATCCCGCGTTCAGCCGAGCGCGGGATGTTTTTGTTTTTTTGGGGGGGCGCGTCGCTTCTTGTTACCCTGGCCCGCCGGAGTCGGGGCGCAGCGCGGCCATCTGCGGCAGGTGGACCGTCTCATGCGCGGCAAAGTAGCTGACCTGCTGGCGCAGCGTCACCTCGCCGAACTCCTCATGATACCCGGTCCGCCACCAGTCCTTGAGCGGGGTCGCCTCCAGCCGCGCGACGATCGTATCACGCAGGGATTGGTAGTCCTCGAACAGGTTCGCCGTCGATGCGGGAGCGTCGGCTTGCCGCGTCCATTCTTGCACGGCCTGGGCGCTCAGGGCGGGGTGATCCTGCGTCAGTAGCAGTTCGAGCCGCGTGTGCAGGACGCCCTGCGCGTCGTGCAGGTGGGACAGCACCTGCCGCATCGACCATTCGCCGGGCGCAGGCTGCCGGTTCAGGTCGTCCTCCGACATGCCATCCAGCAGCGTCGCGATCGTCTGCGGCGTGGACCGCAGCCGGGCGACGGCTTCAAACGGCTCCAGCGCGTCAAACCAGGCGTTTGGCATGAACTCCTGGAAGCTCTCCGGCCACGCCCCGCACATCGGGCACCGCGCGGTGGGCGGCTCCAGGACCAGATGCCCGCATGTCCGGCACACGAAGGGGTTGGGCGTTTCGTCAAACAGCGGCAGCCGCCCGGCCCTGAGCGCCGCCCCGCCGCGCTTGAACGCGTCGATCACATCCGGCCCGCAGCTCAACGCGGCCAGCTCGCCCGCCGCCCGGTCGAGGTCGCGGTGCAGATTGGGCAGGCCAGTGGGCATCCCCAGGCGGTACGCCGCCCGGCGGAGGGTCGAATCCGTGCTGGCCCGCAGGATCTTCGCCAGATTGTAATAGCCCTCGCCCTCCAGCCGCGCCGCGAGCGCGAGCAGGTGGACGAGGGTATCGCCCCATGTCGGCGGTCGGTCGCTCATGGTACGCATCCTCTCTTGTTTGGCGGCGGGCCACGCCGGGCTTAGTCGCTGATCCGTCCCTCGTACACGGTGAGGTCGTCGAACTCGATGCTGATCGTGGCGCCCTGCGTCACCCCGGCGATCAGGCCCACCTGTCCGGGCTGGGTGTAGGTGGTGTCGGTGATGTCGCCCATGAACTCGTCGTTGACGTAGAGCGCGAGGTAGTCGTCCACGCACACCGCGCGGATGCGGTTAGACGCCTGTCCCTGGTTGATAGCGTCCGATTGGTGCCAGTCCACGAGGAAGGTCAGGCTGCGGCTGGCGATCCGCGCGAAGCCATAGTAGCCGTCCCCGCTGATGAGGATCGCGTAGCCGGACGCGTCGCCGTTAGCATCTGGCGCGAGGCGGCACGCCACCCCGTAAAGGTTGTTCTCCTCCTCGCTCAACTGCTCGCTGTCCACCTCGATCACGACATCTTCATAGCTGTCGCCGCCGAGGCTCCACGTGAACGACGGGCTGCGGGGCGAGCGGTGCTCGATCCGGAAGCGCCCATCGACCACGCTCAGGATGGACTCCGGCTCCTCCGCGCCGACTGGATAGGTCCCGGTTTCCCACTCCCTGGGATCGTCAAAGCTGACCGACAGCAGCGTTTCGCCGGTAGCCACCTCATGGCGCGGTTCCCGCTGGCAGGCGGCCAGCACGAGTGCTGCCACGAGCGTCACACTCAGCAATAGGGCCTGGCGACCTCTCATCATGCTCCTCGCAGGGGGAAGACGGGCCATCCACCGCACGCCGGATCGCCCACGCACCGGGGACATTATACTGGCTGGCCGGTCACTCAGCCAATCCGCCCCGGAACGGATGGAACCTTTTGACGCGCCCTGACGTTTAGAGGGTACAGGCAGAGGGTGACAGGCACAACCAGGCCGGGCGCGACCAGGTGACATGCTGGCCGACCCGGTGCGGCCCTATAATCGGTATGCAACGTGAAGGCCGCAGGTTGTTCTGTTACCGCTCGTATCGCTTGTATCGTATCGCTCGTATCGTTCGAAACGTTCAAGGAGAAGGATCAATGTCACTGCGCAGGTACCTCATTGCTGCACTCGCCGCCGCGCTCCTGCTGACGCCGGTTGTGCTCGGCGCCGGTTTCGCGGCTTCCTCTGCTCAGGCGGCCCCGCTGCGCCAGGAGGGCACGGATCAGCGGACCATCACCGTCACCGGCTACGGGTTCGCCTACGGCGTGCCGGATGTGGTGCGCGTCGGCCTGGGCGTGGAATCGGTCAACACCGACATCGCCGACGCCATGAACGAGGTTAACGAGCGCATGGACGCCGTGATCGACGTGCTGGTGGAGGGCGGCGTTGAGCGTGAAGACATCCGCACCGAGTACTTCCAGATCTCGCAGGACTACAGCTTCAGCGGCCCCATGCCGGCTGAGGGCGACATGGCCGCCGCGCAGCAAGGGCGCCCGTACCGCGTGAGCACGACCGTCCGCGTGACGGTGCGTAACCCCGAGGTCGTGGGCGATCTGCTGGCGGATGCGGTGAACGCAGGCGCGAACCTCGTCAACTACATCGAGTTCGACATCGCCGATCGCACGGCGTTGGAGAGCGAAGCCCGCGCGAGCGCCGTCGAGGATGCCCGCGCCCGCGCCGACGAGCTGGCCGGGCTGTTGGGCCTGACGGTGGGCGAGCCGCTGCAGGTGCTGGAAGGGCCGGACGTGATGCCGCTGACGAACCGCATGTTCGCCGGGATGGGTGGCGGCGCCGCCGACAGCGCCTCGATCAGCCAGGGCACGCTGAGCGTGAGCATGAGCGTCACGATCACCTTCGCCTTGCAGTAAAGCAGGCGACGGCACGCAAGGGGAGGGTGGCCCAGGGCCGCCCTCTTTTTGTTACCCCTGTTGTTGTTATCCCCTGGCCGCTTGCGTGAGGGATTTCTCTTACGCAACGCCAATTGCAGGGGCTTTTGGCTGATGTTAAAATTGTACCAAGATGACACCATACTCCGTCCTTCGTGTTGTCCGCACGACAGTTGCGGAAGATTCCCCGAAAAGGTGGCCTGCAACCTGTCACGTCGAGACAATGCGCTTCCATCGAAGCGCAGGTGGTGCCGGTGCGCCTGAAGAAGAAGGTCAATGGAGGTTGGGAGTCTGGTAAACCATGAATCGTACGGATGTCCGTCCGGTTAGCCCACTGGATCTGCCGGTTGTCCGGCGGGCCATCGCCAAGAGCCTCCCGCTCGACCTGATGGCCGCCCTGTCGCGGGGCATCAGCGGTCTGGAGGATGCGCTGTTGGCTGCGGTGCCGCTCACCGATTTCGGGGCGCCGACGCTCGTGCTGCGCAACGGGGATGGCGCGTATGTGGGCCAGTTCCGCCACCGCACGGGCGAGACGGTCGCGCAGTTGACGCTGGTCGCCCCGGAGCCGGACGACGGCGATAACCCGCACTGGATCCGCCTGCTGGAGTCGCTCGCCTACGAGGCGGGGCGGCGCGGCGCGCACCTGTTGAGCGCCGAGCTGGACGAGGACCACGAGGCGTTTCGCGCCTTTCGCCGGGCCGGGTTCGCGGTCTACTCGCGGCAGGTGATCCTGCGGCGCACCCCCGGCGGCGTACCCCAGGGAGACCCCGACCTGGTGCGGCCCGTCACCGGGCGGGATTCGATCGGCATCAGCGTGCTGTGGGCGAACACGGTGCCCCGGCTGCTGCAGCAGGCCGAGCCGCTCCCCGGCCCGGACTGTGGCGGGCTGGTGTATGAGCGTGATGGGCAGATCGCGGCGTATCTCACGATCACTGAGGGCAAGTGTGGGATCGTGATCAAGCCCTATTTTCACCCGGAGATTTACGAGCAGACGTCCGCGATCATCCTGGCGGCTCTGGCACACATCGGCGCCGCCGAGACGCTGCCCGTTTATCTATATGCCCGAGCGTATCAAGACTGGCTCCAGCGCGTGCTGGAAGAAGTGGAGTTCGTCCCATGGACACACCAGGCCCTGTTGGTCAAGTATACGACGGTGCGGGCGGACCGCGTTGAGATCCCGGCGCTGAACGCGCTGGAGTCGAACCGGCTCCTGCCGCCTGTACCGGATGGCCCGTTGACACTCCACAAGCTATCGAGCGTAGGAGGCCATACTAGCCCCGTTTGCGGGGATGGCCGGAGACAAACAGACACCTAAAACCTATGGAACGTCGAATCACGGATGACCTGGAACAATTGAAAGCCGTGCTGCCCGCCTACCTGGTGGAGCGGTTGGCGGCGACCGGGCGCGACGAAAACGACCTGTTGGAAGTCATCGTGGACCTGGGCCGCGTGCCGACCGCCCGCTACG
>CAZGLU010000256.1:0-5812 GCA_964526095.1 uncultured Anaerolineaceae bacterium
AGATCTACACCCTCTCCTACACTCTTTCCCTACACGACGCTCTTCCGATCTTATCACGAAGCCGTTGTGCGCGCGCACGCTGAGACGGCCCGGCTCGGCCAGCAGCAGGACGGCGGCGCGGTCATAGTCGATGATGTCGCGCAGGCGCCCTAACATCGCCTCCAGGGCGCTGTCGATCTTCATGCTGCTCAGGTTGCTCGCCACTTCACGCAGCGCCTCGGCCACCTGCCGCTGGCGACGCTCCTGGCTGTGCAGGCGCGCGTTGTCGATCGCGACGGCGATCTGCCGCCCGATGCTCTCCAACAGCGCCACCTCGAGCGGGGCGAACTCGTGCTCGGACGCGCTCGCAAGCTGTAACACGCCGATCGCACGTCCACCGGCCAGCAGCGGCACGGTGATCCCGGACTGGTAGCCAAATTTGCGCAGGTGGGCGCTGTACGTGCCCGCATCCGCGTCCGTGCTGATGATGGTCTGGCGTGTGCGGATGACCTCGCCCGCCGTCGTCTCGTCCACGGGCAGGGTGGAGGGCGCGAACGCGCTTTTGTCCAGGTTGGTCAGGCTGCCGCCCAGGGTAAGGATGCGCGGCGTGTGGTCGTCGTGCAGGTACACCAGGGCATCGCTCAGGTTGGTGATGCTGAGCACCTGTTCCAGCGCCCGCGCGATCACCTCGTCAAGTTCCAGTGAGCCGGAGATGTCGGCGCTGATGGCGCTCAGGGCGATCAACTCGCGGCGGCGCTCGTTCAGGTCGCGGCGCACGCGCGAGGCCGTGATGTCGCGCACGGTGAGAAGCTGCGCGCCGGGCAGGTTTTCCTGCTCGAACGGGCGCAACTCCAGGCGAATCACGTATTCCTCCCCGTCGATCTCCAGTTCGCATTCCTCTTCGGTCGTCCCCTGCGCGAACATGCGGTGCAGAGGCTCGACCAGCGGCGTGCCCCGCACCAGCTCCAGCACGTGGACTGAGGTCACGCCGCTCACCTCGCGCTGGCCGGTCCAACGCGCGAACTGGGCGTTCTTCCAGACGACCTGCCGGTTCGCCTTCAGCACCAGTGCGCCGTCCGTCAGGCTGTGCAGGAGCGCGTTCAGCACCGTATCGACGGCCGCCTTGCGGCGAGACTGGATCACGGCGACGCTGACCAATAGCACCGGGAGCGCATACCCCAGCGCGGCGAGGAAGGCGCGCGCGTCCGCTTCCGCCCGCGCAGCGAGCAGCAGCGCGAGGCTGGTGGAGAGGGCTGCCCCCATGATCGGGACCGCGTTGCTCCAAAAGCACAGGCGGTTGTGGGCGAGCGCGAACCACAGGATGACCAGGATCGGGAACATCGTGCTGAGGACCAGACCGGCGGCGAGCAGGTCCGAGCGGGCGAGCGCCTCGAACCCCCAGTGTATGGTGTAGCCCGGTCCGGTGGGGCGCACGAGCATATGGCTGCGCTGCGCCATCGCAACGAGCAGCCCGACGCTGAGCGCGGTGTTGGTCGCCAGCGCCAGCGCCAACACGCGCACGCGGTTCAGTTGGAACCATGCCTCAAAGTACAGTGCGATCAGCGTGAGCGGCAGCAGCGCGAAGGCAACCCACCCGGACGAGATGACGATCAGGACGGCGGCGGTTTGGGCGGTGCTCAGGCCGGTTGTCGTGCCCAGCACCAGGTAACCGGCCGTGCTCGCGGTGACGAGCAGCAGGTAAGCGGCCAGGACCAGGCTCGCCAGCCGGCGCGGGCTGCGCTGAAGGACGACGGTGATGAGCGCGATGTAGAGGCCGATCAACAGTAAAAGTAAATACGTCATTTCGAGCGGTCACCAGCCCCCACACCACAGGTGATACAGTATCAAAATGGCTGGCTACTTTCCGGCTGCCAGCGCTGCATCTTGCACAGCAGGCAACCGCCCTATTTCAGGGCAGTAGCGCCAGCACGAATAAATCTACTACTAAATTACGTTCCGGGCTATTCCCGTTGGCGCACCGCCGGGAGCCGCGTGCTGTTGAGGCGGTAGCCGCGCCCGCGCACGGTCGTGATGTACTGCGGGTTGGACGGGTCCGGCTCGATTTTGGCGCGCACGCGGCTGACCAGCTTCTCAATACGCGCGTCATCGATCTCGCCCATGTATTCCTGCCCCCAAACGGTATCCACGATCTGGTATTTGTCGCAGATCTTGTCCATCCGACCGTACAGCAGGAGCAGCAGGCGGTATTCGAGGTCGGTCAGAGCCTCGATGCGCTGGCCCTCGACCCAGACCGTCCCCGCATCAATATCAACCCATATACCGCCCGGCACGTCCTGTTGGAGCAGCCGTTGGCGCCGCGCGTAGTTCTCGAACAGGCGCCCAAAGAGGCGCGTCCCGTGCTCGTCGCTGATGAGCAGGCCGCGCGTCAGCAGCAGCGCGCGCTCCTCCGCCGAGATCGCTTCCGGCCCACCGGCGGCGACGCGGCTTGCCAGTTCGCGCTCCTCCGGCATCAACTGATTCCACAGCTTGCGTAGCTCGCTGCGCACCAGGCGGTGATTCTCCAGCACGTCCTGGACGAAGTCCAGGGCTTGAGCGGTATACGTCGAGGGCGCGCCGGACTCCACCTCCATCACCACGTGCGCGACGGCGTGGATCAAGCCGGGGTGCCCGCCAGCCTGGGCGAGGATGGCCTCGGCCTCAGCCGGTTCCAGCGAGTCGCGCGCCTGGTGGAAGATCTCGGCGGCGAGGCGGACCGTTTCGGCGGGCGTGAGCGGCGCGAGGTAGTGCTTGTAGGCGGCGAACGGCTCCAGGAACTCGGAGAGGTCGTCGCCCCCTTCAAAGGACGATGGCGGGTTGAGCGTGGCGATGATGTAATTGAGTTGGACGGCGTACTTGTCCTTGAGGGCGCGCAGGTTGAGGAATACCCGCTCGTCCAGGCCACTCAGCACGGCGTCGAACTCGTCCAGCATCAGGATCACGTCGCGGTCCGGCTCGGCTTCGAGCAGCCCGACCAGCGCATCGTTGAAGGCCAGCGGGATCGCGAACGCGTTCTGCGACTCGATCACCCGCCGGTAGTGCGTTTGCAGGCCCTCGACAAGCGGGCGCGGGGCGTCCTCCAGCGTCTCTATGAGCGCGCGCAGGATCGCCTCGTAGAAGCCCTGCGGGCTTACCTCCAACATGCGGTTGCAGTCCACGTACACGAACAGGCCGCGCCGCCCGGTCGCCTGGGCATAGGCGTCGGCGAAGGGCGGCTCGGACAGCGACCGCAGCAGCGTGGACTTGCCGAAGTTGCTCAGCCCCACGAGGGCCACCGGCTGCCCGGCGATCAGGATGTCCAGGATCTCGGCAGCGTCCTGTGCCCGGTAAGGTGTAAGCGGTGGTTTTTCAGGCATGCGCTCTGGTCAATCCCACGTATTGAGCAGGGTACCCAATACGCCGCTCGATCAACAAGTACAGCACAACAAATACAGCACACAACAGTACAGCAGACGATAAACAGGGGCACTCCATCGACTGCCCCTGTGACGTACACCAGCTTGGTGGCGCCGTACGGGGCGCCGGACGGCATCAGCCGGACGTGCGCAGCTTGCGCGCGATGACGACCACCGCCACCAGCCCGGCCGCCGCGATGGCGAGCAGGGTCAGGCCGTTCGTGCCCTCGATGTCGCCCGCGCGGTCCGCGATATCCGCGAAGAGGCCGGTTGTCGGCAGCGCCGTCGGCAGCGCCGCGCCGCCTACCCCCTCGGTCGTCTCCGGCTCGGGGGTCGCCACCTCCTGCGTGGGGGTGATCGTCGCCGTCCCGGCGAGGGCGGTCATGGTGGCGTTGATGGCCGCTACGTTCGGCGTTGCCGTGGGCGGGATGCCGACCGTGAACGTGACCTCGCCCGACACCGGCACGTTGACCTGGATCAGTACCTGTTCGGACGGCGGGATCTGGGCCTGGATGTCGGGCGGCAGCGAGGCGTAATCAACTTGCAGCCAGTAGATCCCCGGCTCCAGCGTCCCGAAGTCGAATTCCCCTTCCAGCCCGGTGATGATCTCGCCGATGAACTCGTCACCGCTCTCGAGCGTCGGCGTCGGGAAATCGTCCTGGCGTGCGGGGCCGCTCACCAACATGATCGTGTCGCGGGCGGCGGAGGCGTCGTCGGTACCCTCGTCAGGCTCGGCGGTGCTCGCGCCCGGCTCAGGCGTCGCGACGCCGGGGGCGGCGTTCGGGCTGGTCAGCTCCAGCGTGTAGCCGCCCGGCCCGGAGACGCTGCTGACGCGGATCGAGTAGTCGCCGTCCTCCGGTAGCTCGAAGTCCTCGATCAGCGCGTTCAGGCCGGGGCCGCTGTCGTCGTCCTCGGCCACGATCTCGCCGCTCGGCCCGACCAGCTCGATGAACATATCCATCTGGACTTCATCCTGGGCCGTCGCGCTGATCGTCACAAGGTCGCCCGCGCTGCCGCTGAAGACCCATTCGGCGGGCACGCCCGTCTCGACCTCGCCCTCGACCGTCTCGCCGTACGCGATCGTCGGGAGATCGGTCGTCGTGGTATCGTCGAACGGCACGCCGGTCAGCACGATGGGCGTACCCTCGTTCGGGACCGTGATGGAGGTCACGTCGGAGGGGGTAAAGACGCCGTCCCCATCGTCGCGGTAGAGGCGGATCGTCACGCCGCTGAACGGCTCATTGCCCTCACCGACCAGCCGCCCAAAGAGCCGTGAGGCTTCCGCGACGGCGGTCTGGGTTGCGCTGTTCGACTGGGCGACCGCCGTGCCGGTGGCGTTGTTGGCCTCCGCCTGGGCGGTCAGCGTCATGCGGCGGGCCTCGTCGGTGGCCGCCGCGTTTTCGGCGGCGAGCGTCTGCTCGGCGGCAGCCGTCTGGGATGCCTGGGCCTCAGCCGTGGCCGTTCCCGCCGCGCTCACTGCGGCCTGCGTCTGCCCTTCAAAGATGGTGTTCTGGGTGGCGGTCTGCGCCAACTCCGCTTCGCGGATGGCGGTCTGGCTGGCCTGGAAGGCGAGTTCGGCGGCGGTCTGCGTGTAGCCGAAGTTCTGCGCCACCGCCGTGTTCGTCTGGATGACCGCCGTGCTGGTCATCTCGTTGGGGCTGATCCCGTCGTCGTCGCCCAGCGCAAGATAGATCAACAGCCCGACGATCCCGATGACGGCCAGCATCAGCAGCGCACCGACGATCTTAAAGGTCCGGCTGATTCCGCCTTCGTCCGGTTCTTCGAAGCCTGGCAGGTCCAGGTCTTCTTCGAACGGCGGCATCTCGTCGAGTTCGCTCAGGTCGTCCAGGTCTTCGAAGCCCATTGTTCCCTCCACGTGTGTGGCGTAAGTTTGCGCGTCTGGCCCGTCCCTGGCCTCAACCGAGCAACTCCAGATTCGCCAGCGCGACGACGACAATACGACCGCTGGGCAGCCGGACACGGGCACTCGGCAGCCGCAGGCCATTGGCGGTGGTCGAAAGGCCGGGCGGCAGCGCGACAACCTCCGCCAGCAGGCCATCCCACGGCGGACACACAAGACGCACCCGATCACCGACCTGCAACGCGCGGTCCACCACCGGGACGGGCGGCAAGGTCCCGCCGGACGGGAGCGGGATGAAGATCTCCGGGCGCTCCCCGTGCCAGCGATCGGGTACCGCCGCATTAAAGGCCGCCTGCCGCCCCATGTTACTGCGCAGCAGGTTGTAGATCAATTCGGTGGGCCGTCGCTGGCCGAAGCCTTCGGTTAATACTATAGGGAATGTAAGCCCCAACGCGAATTCGCGCAAGTGAGAAGGCATACTCGGCGCGACGACGCCCGCCACCTCCTGGTCCGCCGCGATCGTCAGGTCGCGCTGAGATCGGAAGAGCACACGTCTGAACTCCAGTCACGAGATTCCATC
>CAZGLU010000257.1:0-5804 GCA_964526095.1 uncultured Anaerolineaceae bacterium
ACACCCTATCCTACACTCTTTCCCTACACGACGCTCTTCCGATCTCGACGCCTACCAGTACGGCGCGATCGCGGCAGCCAACGCGCTGAGCGACGTGTACGCGATGGGCGGCACGCCGCTGCTCGCGCTCACCATCGCCGCGCTGCCGCCGGACCTGCCGCTCGACCTGAGCGCCGGGATTATGCGCGGGCTGGCCGAGAAGGTGCGCGAGGCCCGCGCGGTGATCGCCGGGGGGCACACCATTCAGGACAAGGAGCCGAAGGTGGGGCTGGCGGTCGTCGGGCTGGCCCGGCCCGACCGCCTGATGACCAAGGCAGGCGCGCGGCCAGGGGACGCGCTCGTGCTGACCAAGCCGCTCGGCACCGGCTGCATGACGACCGCCGCCAAGAACGACAAGGCGGATCCGGCGCACCTCGCGGAGGCGATCACGTGGATGAGCCGCCTCAACCGGGATGCCGCCGAGGCCGCGGGCGCTGCGGGGGTAGCAGCCGCCACGGACGTGACCGGCTTCGGGCTGCTCGGCCACGCGACCGAGCTGGCAGCCGCCAGCGGCGTGACGCTGCGCATCGCGTTCGGCCAGGTGCCGCTGCTGGACGGCGCCTGGGCCTGCGCCGAACAGTGGACCTTCCCCGGCGGCACCACCGCCAACCGCCTCGCCTACGCGCCCGGCGTGACGTTCGCGCCGGACGTGCCCGAGATGCACCAGATGCTGCTGTTCGACGCGCAGACCAGCGGCGGGCTGCTGCTGGCCGTGCCGCCCGACCGGCTGGCGGCGTTCGTGGCGGAAATGGACGCCCGCTCCGCGCCCTGGTGGCGGATCGGGGAGGCCGTCGAGCGCGGGGAGGCCGCGATCGAGGTCAGCGCCTAGCCCGCCCGGCGCGCATATGTTGGGCCGTTAGCCGGATTGCCGCAGGAAGTGTGAAACGATAATATTATGGAGTGTGGCGCGGTGATGTTCATCTGCCGAACAGCCCGCAGCCTTTCAATGGACCCTACACCGGAAAATAGTCTTTTCGTGCCAAGAATGGTTTCGTATGATCTTTGCGCCCTTCCCGTTTGAAATACCCCCTCCGCCTGGAAACTTGTCGGCGCCCAGTTGATGGAGAGCGACCAGCCATGACCGCGCCCGCAGAGTCCCCACCGGCTGTTCACACCCCCACCACGCGCCCCATCCTGGAGATGCGCGGCATCACCAAGCGTTTTCCGGGCGTGGTCGCCCTCAACGGCGTGTCGTTCGACTGTTTGCCCGGCGAGGTTCACGCGCTCGTCGGGGAGAACGGGGCGGGCAAGTCCACGCTGATGAAGGTCCTCGTGGGCGCCTACCAGCCCGACGAGGGCGAGATCTGGTTCGCGGGCAAGAAGGTGACCTTCAACCACCCCCGCGAAGCCCAGCAGCACGGCCTGAGCATCATCTACCAGGAGTTCAACCTGCTGCCCTACCGCACGGTGGCACAAAACATCTTCCTGGGGCGCGAGCCGGTCCGCTACGGCATGATCGACAACCGCGCGATGGAGGAACGCACGGCGGAGCTGCTGAAGCGGCTGAACGCCGGGGACATGATGACGCCGCGCAGCACGGTCAAGGACCTGTCGGTGGCGCAGCAGCAGATCGTGGAGATCGCCAAGGCGCTGTCGTTCGACTCGCGGGTGCTGGTCATGGACGAGCCGACGGCGGCCCTCAGCACGAGCGAGGTCGAGACGCTGTTCGACATCGTGCGCGGCCTCCAGGCGAACGGCATCGGCATCATTTACATCACGCACCGCTTCAAGGAGATCTTCGACCTGGCGCAGCGCGTCACCGTGCTCAAGGACGGGCAGCGCGTCGATACCGTCGCCGTGCAGGACGTCACCTCCGCCGACCTCGTGCGGATGATGGTCGGGCGCGAACTGGACCACTACTACCCGCCCTACGCCCGGCCCGAGGACATCGGCCCGGTACGCCTCAGCGTGCGGAACGGCTCCAACCACCTCCTGCATGACATCAACTTCGACCTGCGGGCAGGCGAGATCGTCGGCATCGCCGGGCTGCAAGGCTCAGGACGCACCGAGCTGGCGCAGGCCCTGTTCGGCGTGGTCCCGTTCACCTCCGGCACGGTCGAGGTCAACGGCACGATCACGCGGATCGACTCGCCGCTGGCCGCCATCCGCCGCCAGATGGGCTTCATCACCGAAGACCGCAAGGGCGAGGGCATCAGCCCCAACCAGTCGGTGCGCGATAACGTGCTGCTGGCCTTCCGCGCCCTGCGCCCGATCCTGTCGCTCGTGCGCGGCGGCAACGGCGCGCGCCACCAGCCGCCCGTCGAGGAACTGACGTCCAAGGTGGACGTCCGCGCGGTGAACCTGGACCAGGAGGTGCAGTACCTCAGCGGCGGCAACCAGCAGAAGGTCGTCCTGGCGAAGTGGCTGGCAACGGCCTCGGAGATCCTGATCTTCGACGAGCCGACGCGGGGCATCGACGTCAGCGCCAAGGCAGGGATCCACGACCTGATCCGCGACCTCGCCCGGTCCGGCACGGCGGTGCTGATGATCTCCTCGGAGCTGCCGGAGGTGATCGGCATGAGCGACCGGATCCTCGTCATGCGCGAAGGCCGCATCGTGGGCGAACTGCCCGCCGGGTCCTCTGAAGCCGACATTATGTTGCTCGCCACCGGGCAGGACGCCCCGGCGCAGCCCCAACCCCAACAGGAGCGTGCAGGATGATCGGGACGGTCCGGCAGCGATTGGTTCGCCTCAACATCCCGTCGGTTTACGCGGTCTTGCTGCTGTTTTTCCTGGTCGCCTGGGTGCTGGTCTCCCTGTTCGGACGCGGGCAGTTCCTTAGCTCCACGAACCTGAACAACATGGCCGAGCGCTCCGTCGCGTTGGGCATCGTAGCGGTGGGGCAGACGTTCGCCATCCTGGTCGGCTCGCTGGACCTGTCGGTGGCCTACCTGATCAGCGTCGTCGCCGTGATGGCGTCCTACACCATGCAGGGCGACCCCAACCGCGTGCCCGCCGCGATCGCGCTCGTCACGGCCATCGGCCTGGGGGTCGGCCTGATCAACGGCCTGATCGTGACCAAGCTCAAGATCAACGCCTTCATCGCCACGCTGGGCACCGGGCTGCTGATGCAGGGCGTGCTCAACGCGAGCTTCGACAACTTCGCGGGGTCGGTCCCGCGCAGCTTTCAAAACCTGGCGTACGGCGACATCGGCCCGTTCTCGATCTCCGTGCTGATGCTGTTCGCCGTGGTCATCCTGGGCAGCCTGATCCTCAACCGGACGCGCTTCGGGGCGCACATCTACGCGGTGGGCGGCAACCGGACCACGGCGCGTCTGTCCGGGGTGCGCACGGACCGGGTGATCATCGGGGCGCACATCATCGCCAGCCTGACGGCGACGCTGTCCGGCCTGTACATCGTCAGCCGGTTGCGGGCGGGCGCGCCGTGGGTCGGCCCTGATGGCGTCTACGACCTGGAGTCGGTGGCCGTGACGGTCATCGGCGGCACGGCGCTGTCCGGGGGACGGGGCGGCGTGTGGGGCACCCTGGCGGGGGTGTTCATCTTCGCCATCCTCGACACGATGTTCAACCAGCTTGGCGTCGACTCGTTCCTGAAACAGGTGCTGCGCGGCCTGATCATCATCGCTGCCGTCGCCAGCTACGCGATCCGCTCGTCCGAAACCGCAGCCTAGGCAGGTGCGCCCGTGAGCATGCAAGCCACAACCCCCGACCGGCCTCAAACGCTCCCGTGGTGGCAGACGCTCCGCCGCGTGCTGGGGATCGTCCCGCCGATCTACCCGATCCTGGTGCTGTTGATCCTGGGCATCATCTACCAGAACCCGAATTTCACCAATCCGCCGGTGTTCCTGGCGTTTCTACGCCGGGCCGCGCCGCTTGTCATCCTCGCGGCGGGGCAGCTTTTCGTGATCGCGACCGGCGGCTTCGATCTCTCGGTCGGCTCGTTGATCACGCTGACCGTGCTCGGTGCGGCGCTGCTCATCGACGGCGACGACAGCAACACGTATTGGACCATCGGCGTGCTGTACCTGATCGGCATCGCGGTCGGCGTCTTCAACGGACTGGCGGTCAGCTACCTGCGCGTGTCGTCGTTCATCGTCACGCTGGGGATGCTGCTCACGCTGCGCGGCGCGGCGCTGCTGTGGTCGGACGGCGCACCGGCGGGCTATCTGCCGGACAACTTCCGCATCTTTGGCCGCAACTTCATCGCAGACGTGCCCGTGATCCAGCAGATCCCTTACGCCGTGATCGTGCTGGTGGTCTTCGGCGTGCTGGCCACGTTCATCTTCCACGGCACGAACTTCGGCAAGCAGGTCAAGGCCCTGGGCGACAACCCGCGCGCCGCGCGCCTCTCCGGGGTAACAGTGCCGCGGGTGCGCGTCCTGGCGTTCGTGCTGTCGTCGGTGTCGGCGGTCACAGCCGGGATCCTGCTCGGCGGGTTCGCCGGTGTGTCGATGGACGTGGGCAACGGCTACGAGTTGGAGGCGATCTCAGCCGTAGTGCTGGGCGGGGCGGTGCTGGGCGGCGGGCGCGGCTCGATGCCGTCGGTCATGGCCGGGGCGCTGAGCCTGCGCGCGCTGTTCACGCTGCTCAACCTGCTCGGCCTGCCCAGCCCCTACCGCGCCGCCGTGCAGGGATTGATCATTATCGGGGCCGCCGCCTACGCGGCTTACCGCGAGCGGCGCTCGTGAGGCGAAGTTCAGGGCGGAAGGAGGCTTATCGTCGGATCCAACCTACCACTGGTGCTCTCAAAGTTCGACACGTTACGACCACATTTTGCACGTCAAGACTTATGAGGAGAGCGATACACCATGAAGAAAACTGGAAAGCTTCTACTGGTTCTGCTGCTCGTAGCCATGCTGGCGGTCCCGGTCCTGCCCGTCGCGGCGCAGGGTGATGGGGACGACGAATACGAGTCCTCGTCCGAGTTCTTCAACGCGGCTGATTACGAGCGCCAGATGGAACTGCTCGACATGGAGCCGGAAGGCCCCGCCGACCAGCCCTGGCTCCAGGCGCTGGACCCGCAGTACGTCGATACGTCCGAGTATGCGAAGGAAGGCCCCTGGACGCTGTGCTTCTCCAACGCGGGCAACTTCAACCCCTGGCGCGTGGTGGGCTACAACGTGATGCAGGCTGAGGTCGAGCTGCATGAGGACATCGCCGAGCTGATCGTCACCGACGCCGAGGGCAGCGACGAAAAGCAGATCAGCGACATCAACGACCTGCTGGCGAGCGGCGAGTGCGACCTGCTGATCGTCTCGCCCATGACGACCGCGGCCCTGACCCCGGCTGTGGAGCAGGCGTGCGAGCAACTGCCGGTGATCGTGTTCGACCGTGGCGTTAACACGGACTGCCCGGTGACCTTCATCAGCCCGATCGGTGGCT
The DNA here is from genome assembly GCA_964526095.1 of uncultured Anaerolineaceae bacterium. Taxonomy (GTDB): domain Bacteria; phylum Chloroflexota; class Anaerolineae; order Aggregatilineales; family Aggregatilineaceae; genus Aggregatilinea. Next base: position 5,383 of record CAZGLU010000257.1, read on the forward strand.
ACGCCTACGGCGCGGCGGCGGCGCGGTTCGTCGTGGAGGAGCTGCCGGAGGGCGGCAACGTCCTCGCGCTGCGCATCTCGCCCGGTGTGGACGTGCTGGAGACGCGCTGGGCTGCAGCCGAGCAGATCTTCAAGGAGGCCGGGGTTGAGGTGATCGGCGTCGAGTTCACCAACGACGACCGCGCGACGGCCCGCTCCATCGTCGAGGACTACCTGGAGCGCTACGGCCAGATCGACGCCGTGTGGATGGACGCCGGGGCGACCACGCTGGCCGTGATCGAGGCGTTCGAGGACATGGGCCTGGAGGTTCCGATCATCACGGGCGAGGACCAGCAGGACTTCCTCGTGAAGTGGCAGGAAGAGGGCCTCACGGCGATCAGATCGGAAGAGCGTCGTGTAGGGAAAGAGTGTAGGATAGGGTGT
>CAZGLU010000258.1:0-5802 GCA_964526095.1 uncultured Anaerolineaceae bacterium
GGTCGTCGCGTTCGACCACGGCGTGCACCTGGGCGTGATCCCTGGCGTGCAGGACCCCGGTGCGATGCTGGAGATGTTGGCGGGCGCGGGCGCAGACGCGTTCCTGGTCGGCCCCGGCACGGCGCGCATGTTCGCCAGCGTGTTCACCGGGCGCGGCGCCCCGGCGCTGATCCTGCGCGTGGACTGGACGAACCGCTGGCGCGCGCCTGAGGCGCTCGGCTCGGAAGAGGGCCGTGGCCGCATGATCGCCTCCGTCGAGGCGGCGGCCCGCCTGGGCGCGGACGCGGTGCTGTCGTACATGTTCCTCGGCTATGAGGACCCCGACGCCGAGGCGCGGCAGGTCGAGGACGTGGCGCGCATGGCCGAGGCGTGCGAGGCGCTGGGCATCGGCTGCATCATCGAGCCGATGGCGCGCGGCCGCCGGGCGGACCACGACATCTACAACGCGGACTACATCGCGCTCGGCGCGCGGATCGCGTCGGAGTTGGGCGCGGACCTGCTCAAGACCGACTACAGCGGCAGCGCCGAGACGTTCCGGACCGTCACGCAGGCGGCGTTCCGTCCGATCCTGATCGCGGGCGGCCCTAAGACCGCCACGCTGCGCGAGGCGCTGGAGATGGTGCGCGGCGCGTTGGACGCCGGGGCGAGCGGCATGTTCATCGGGCGCAACGTGTTCCAGGCGCCCGACCCGCGCAAGATGATGGACGTGTTGAGCCGCATGATCCACGCGGACCTGAGCGTGGATGACGCACTTGCCGAACTGGAAAGCTGACATGGAGCGTGACGGGGCTGTGGTGGCGGGGCATATCTGCCTGGATATCATCCCCCAGATCCCCGCCACGGATCTGAAGACGATGTTTGTGCCGGGTTCGATCCTGGAGATCGGCCCGGCCCTCCTCGCGACCGGAGGCCCGGTGTCCAACACCGGGCGCAACCTGCACCGCCTCGGCATCCCGACGCGGCTGATGGGCAAGGTCGGGGATGACCCGTTCGGGCAGATCATCCTGGGGCTGGTGCGCGCCGACGACCCGTTGCTGGCCGAGGACATGATCGTGGCGCCGGGCGAAACCAGTGCGTACACGGTCGTGGTCAGCCCGCCGCGCACGGACCGCTTCTTCATGCACTGCGCGGGGGCCAACCATACCTTCGGCGTGGAGGACGTGCCCTACGAGCGGCTCAGCAGCGCGCGCCTGTTCCATTTCGGCTATCCGCCCTACATGCGCCAGATGTACATCAACGAGGGCGCGAACCTGGTCGAGATGCTGCGGCGCACGAAGGCGCAGGGCGTCATCAATTCGCTGGACATGGCGCTGCCCGATCCGAACGGCCCCAGCGGTCAGGTGAATTGGGCGCTCGTGCTGGAGCGGGCGCTGCCCTACGTGGACATCTTCCTGCCCAGCCTCGACGAGTTGTGGTTCATGCTGTACGGGGCCATGTTGGAGCCGGACGAGTGGACCGACGCGCACATCTCGGAGATCGCGACGCGCGTGCTGGACATGGGCGCGTACGTCGTGGGCATCAAGATGGGCGACCGCGGCCTGTACCTGCGCACCGGGCCGGAGGGCGTGCCCTTCCTCGAAGCAAATGGTGGGTGGCGCTCGCGGGAGCTGTGGTCGCCGTGCTTCCAACCGGAGCCGCTCGTCGGCACGACCGGCTCCGGCGACGCGACGATCGCGGGGTTCCTGGCCGGTGTGCTGCGCGGGCAGACCATCGAGCAGGCGCTCACCTCGGCGGTGGCGGTCGGTGGCTGCAACGTCGAGGCGGCGGACGCGCTGAGCGGCGTGCTGTCGTGGCGTGCGACGCAGGCCCGCGTGCAGGCCGGATGGCCGCGCGCCGCGCTGACGGTCGACGCGCCGGGCTGGCGCTTCGAGCCGGAGATCGGGCTGTGGGTCGGCCCGCACGACGCAGGCTGAGCGGTGTGACCTCGCCCTCTGGCGGTTGAGCAGGTTGTGGCAGAGCGGAGACACTTAAAGGAGACACTTAAAAAAGGAACTTTGATCATGAACATGACGCCATCCGCGCGCCTGGACGCGCGCCTGCGCGGCGAGCCGGTGGACCGCATTCCGAACATGAGCCTGGTGATGCAGTTCGCCGCCGACCAGATCGGCGCGCCGCTGCGCAGCTACTACCTGGACTACAACGTGCTCTGCGAGGCCAACTTCGTGACGGCGGAGCGCTTCGGCCTGGACCTGGTGGACGCGATCAGTGACCCGTTCCGCGAGGCGCACGACTTCGGCGCGCGGATCGAGTTCCCGCCGGACGGCCTGCCGGTCAGCGTCGAGCCGCTGCTGGCCGACACGGATGCGCTTGCGTCGTTGCCGCGCCCGGACCCGCTCGCGCCGGGGAGCCGTATGCGCGACCGCGTGGACGCGGTGCGCCTGTTCCATGAGCGGGTCGGCGGGCAGATGCCGGTGCAGGGGTGGGTCGAGGGCGCGCTGGCCGAGGCGGCGGACCTGCGCGGTGTCAGCGCGCTGATGTACGACCTCTACGACCGCCCGGAGTGGGTCGAGGACCTGCTGGAGCGTGTGACCGCCACCGCGATCGACTTCGCGCTGGCGCAGATCGCGGCGGGCGCGACGATCATCGGCCTGGGCGACGCGATCGCCTCCCAGGTCTCGCCGCGTGCCTATCGCCGGTTCGCGCTGCCCTACGAGCAGCGCATCTTCCAGGCGATCAGGGACGCCGGGGCGCTCGGACGCCTGCACATCTGCGGCAACACGAGCAAGATCGTGGCCGACATGGCGCAGAGCGGCGCCGCGATCATCGACCTCGACTGGCAGGTGGACCTTGCCGCCGCCCGCGCGGAGGTGGACGCGGTAGACCCCTCGATCGCGCTGTGCGGCAACTTCGACCCGGTCGCGGTGCTGTACGAGGGCACGCCGGAGGCGGTGCGGGACGCGGTCGCGGCGTGCCGGGCTGCGGGCGGCGCGACGTGGCTGTGTGCGCCGGGCTGCGAGATCCCGCGCCACACGCCGGGCGAGAACGTGCTGGCGATCAACGATGGGCTGGCTGGGTAGCGGGCCGGGTCGCCGGGGATGCGGTCGCCGCCCGCGACCGACTGTGTTCGAGTGTTTTCGACCGTCCGGGCAACTTTCGATCGACCGTTAGGCGTAAAGGAGCCAACTGATGGGACTCTACGATCCAAAACCGGAAGATCGCTTCACGTTCGGCCTGTGGACCGTCGGCCAGATCGGGCGCGACCCGTTCGGCGAGCCGGTGCGGCGCGCGCTCTCGCCGGTTGAGATCGTCCACCTGCTGGCGGAGGTCGGCGCGTACGGCGTCAACCTGCACGACAATGACCTGGTCCCGATCGACGCGACGCCGTCCGAGCGCGACCGGATCGTGGCCGAGTTCAAGCAGGCGCTGGACGACACCGGGCTGGTCGTGCCGATGGCGACGACGAACCTGTTCACCGACCCCGCCTTTAAGGAGGGCGCGTTCACCTCGAACGATCCGAAGGTGCGCGCCTACGCCCTGCAGAAAACGATGAACGCCATCGACCTCGGCGTGGAGCTGGGCGCGCGGATCTACGTTTTCTGGGGCGGGCGCGAGGGCGTGGAGACGGACTCCGCCAAGAACCCGGCGGACGCGCTGAAGTGGTTCCGCGAGGCGATCAACTTCCTGAGCGAGTACGTGCTGGACCAGGGCTACGACCTGCGGTTCGCGCTGGAGCCGAAGCCGAATGAGCCGCGCAGCGATATCTACCTTTCGACCGTGGGCGCGATGCTCGGCTTCATCCAGACGCTTGACCATCCGGAGATGGTCGGCGTGAACCCGGAGGTCGCGCACGAACACATGGCCGGGCTTAACTTCCTGCACGCGGTCGCCCAGGCGTGGGACGCCGGGAAGCTGTTCCACATCGACCTGAACGACCAGAAGTTCGGGCGCTACGACCAGGACTTCCGCTTCGGGGCGGAGATGATCAAGCAGGCGTTCTACCTCGTCAAGTTCCTGGAGGACGTGGGCTACGAGGGGCCGCGCCACTTCGACGCGCACGCCTACCGCACCGAGGGGCCGGAGGGCGTCAAGGCGTTCGCGCGCGGCTGCATGCGCACCTACCTGATCCTCAAGGACAAGGCGGCGCAGTTCAACGCCGACGCGGAGATCCAGGGGCTGCTGGCCGAGATGCGCGCGGGCGGCGACGCGTTAGGCTGGCTGGCGGGCGGCTACAGCCGCGACAAGGCGGACCGGCTGCGCGCCGAGTCGTTCGACCGGGTGGCCCTGGGCGCGCGGGACTGGCGCTACGAACAGCTTGACCAACTGACGATTGAGGTGCTGCTTGGCGTGCGGTAGCCCGCCCGGCGGGTGATGGCGGGCAGACACCGGCCCTCGCTCCGGTCCGCCGGGGCGGGGGCGGCCTGCCCACGGCCAGCGGCGCGAGTTTGTGTGAAAGACTTTGCAACGGCTTTTCTTGATGGAGGGGCACGATGACTTACTTATTGGGCCTTGACGTGAGCACGACCGGCTCCAAGGCACTGCTGATCGATGATCAGGGGCGGGTGGTTGCCAGCCATACGACGGAGCATCCGATCAGCTTCCCGTTCCCGCTGTGGAGCGAGCAGGACCCCGCCGACTGGTGGAACGGCATGGTGGCGTCGATCCGCGCCGTGGTGGGGCAGATCGATGACCCAGGCCGCATCCGGGGCATCGGCCTGACCGGGCAGATGCACGGGCTGGTCTGCCTGGACGCGGACGGCACAGTGCTGCGCCCGGCGATCCTGTGGAACGACCAGCGCACGCAGGCGGAGTGTGACGAGATCACTGAAACGATCGGGGCCAAGCGCCTGATCGAGCTGACCGGCAACCGCGCGCTGACCGGCTTCACCGCGCCCAAGATCCTGTGGGTGCGCAAGCACGAGCCGGACGTCTACGCGCGGATCGCGCACGTCCTGCTGCCGAAGGACTTCATCCGCTTCAAGCTGACGGGCGACTACCACACCGACCTGGCGGGCGCCTCCGGCACGCTGCTGCTGGACGTGGCGCGGCGGCAGTGGTCGGATGCGGTGGTGGACGCGCTACAGATCCCGCGCGAGTGGCTGCCCAAAGTCCACGAGGGGCCGCAGGTGACGGGCGTCGTCAGCGCGGAGGCGGCGGAGCTGACCGGCCTGAAGGCCGGGACGCCGGTTGTCGGCGGCGGTGGGGACCAGGCCGCGCAGGCGACGGGGGTCGGCGCAGTGAAGCCGGGCATCGTCGCGCTGACGGTCGGCACGTCGGGCGTGGTCTTCGCGCCGCTGCCCAGCTACGCCTTCGAGCCGGATGGCCGGTTGCACGCCTTCTGCCACGCCGTGCCGGGGCAGTGGCACTTCATGGGCGTGATGCTCAGCGCGGCGGGCAGCTTGCAGTGGTACCGCGACACGCTGCGGCCCGGCGAGGATTTCGGGCCGCTCACCGACGAGGCGCGGGATGTCAAGCCGGGCAGCGACGGGCTGATCTTCCTGCCGTACCTGACCGGCGAGCGCACCCCGCACCCGGACCCGCTGGCGCGCGGGGCGTTCATCGGGCTGACGGCGGTGCACACGCGCCCGCACCTCACTCGTGCGGTGATGGAGGGCGTGGCGTTCGGCCTGCGTGATGGGTTCGAGTTGATCAAGGCCAGCGAGGCCGGGCGCATCGACGAGGTGCGCGTCAGCGGCGGCGGGGCGCGCAGCCCGGTGTGGCGACAGATCCTCGCGGATGTGTTCAACGTGCCGCTGGTGGTGGTCGAGGCGCTGGAGGGGGCCGCGTACGGGGCGGCGCTGCTGGCGGGCGTCGGCAGCGGCGTGTGGCCGGACGTGGCGACCGCCGCCGAGCAGACGGTCAAGC
>CAZGLU010000259.1:0-5781 GCA_964526095.1 uncultured Anaerolineaceae bacterium
CGGGGCGGAGAGGAGGATAGTTTAGGAATAGGTGGAGAGGGGGGCGGGAGGTGAGGTCTCCCCCACAGCCGGTTCCTTCCGTTAAAACGCGCTCGGCTGGGCGTCGTACCCCGCCGCGCGCACTGCCTTCACCAGCTCGTCCACCGGGGCGCGCTCGGCGTCGTGCTCGACTTCGATGCGCCCCGTGTTGAAATGCACCTTCGCCAGCGTCACGCCGTCCACTGCGCCGAGCGCCTTCTCGATCTTGGCGACGCACGACGGGCACGAAAGCTCCTGGCTGCGCAGAATGGTCTTTTTCATGATGCTCCCTCCTCTTGGGCACGATTCGTTTGTGATATGGCCCAAGGATAGCCGGGGCGCGCCGGGACTTGAATGATCCAGCGCAATTTATCGCATCAATTTTGAGGAAATTGGGGGTTCTGGGGTGGTTTTGGGTCCGAGGCTGCCTGCTACTGTTCGGCCAGCGCCTCCAGTTCGCCGCGATCCACGATGGCGACCCAGCGGCGCCCGGAGCGGATCACCCCCTGCTTGCGGAGTTGGCTCATGATGCGGCTGATCGTCTCCACCGTGGCGCCCGTCATGTCGGCTAGGTCCTGCCGCGAGAGCGGGAGCTGGATCAGCAGTTCGCCGTTGCGGTCCTCGCCCAGACGGTCCGCCAGCTTGAGCAGCGTCGCCGCGACCCGGCTCTCGACCGGGGACGCGCTCAGATGGTGGATCATCTCGCGTGCCTCGCGCAGCCGCCCGCTGACGATCTCGAGCAGCGCGAGGCTGACCGTCGGGTGCTGCGTCAGGATCGTCTGGAAGTCCTCGCCGGTGATCGTCAGCATGCAGCCGGTCGTGTGCGCCTGCGCGCTGTCCGGGTAGGTGTCCGCGCCGAGCACCGGCAGGCTGCCGAAGAAGTCGCCGGGCAGCAGCAGGTCCAGCACGACCTCCTGCCCGTTCGGGGCGTGGCGCAGCAGCTTGACCTTGCCCATCGCCACGACGTCAAGCCGGTTCGCCGGTTCGCCAGCCAGGTAAATGAACTCGCCCGCCTCGTAGCCGCTCTCGCGGAACAGGGGGTTGATCGCCGCGATCGCCTCGTGCGAGAGATCCGCGAAGAACGGCAGGCCGTGCAGGATCTCCAGCCGCAGGTCGACCGTGCACATGGCCGGTTCGATCGCCTCGTCTTCGATGGGGGTCCTCCGGTGATCGGTCATATGTGGCCTGCTGTCTGGCAGCGTCATTCTTTCCGATAGGACCGATTGTATCGCATGCGGCCGGCTATTTCCGTTGAATGGCGGAAGTCTGATACAATGAGGGAAACCCGGCGTGACTGAAACAGCTTACTCGCTTGGCATGGTGTGTTCACCCTGTTGCGGCATCCTGTCATGTCGCGATAGGTGTTTGCTCACATGGCCAGTCAACTTAGTTTTAGAGGGCAGTCTTATGCAAACGGCGGAAGATAAGGTTATCCCATTCGCATACTCCCCTGAGCGCTTCCTGGAGTTGACGAAGGACGCACTGGAACACTTCTACGACCTGACCCACCTCCAGAACCATCCGTTTGCGCAGTGGGTGAAGCGGGATGACGGCAGCCAGGAGACGCGCGGCCAGCGTCTGCAAAAGGACCTCGCGCGCACCATCGACATGCTGGACTACCGCCAGCCGGGGGACGCCGGTTCCGGGTCGGTGCGTCGCTACAACGTCATGCGCCTGCGCTACGTGGACCAGTGGACCATCCAGCGTATCGCGCATGAACTCAGCATCTCCGAGCGGCAGATCTACCGCGACCTGCGCCACGCCGAGGAGGACCTCGCGACGATCCTGTGGTCCTGGTACGTCGAGGAGGCCCAGACTGCCGCCGATGCGCCGGAACCCAGCGAGCCAGCCTATGAGTTGGACCTGTTGCAGACCAACCTGCAAACGGTCGACATCCGCTGGCTGGTCCTGGCGGGGCGCTCGTCCATCGAGGGGCTGCTCGCCAAGCGTGGGGTCGATATCTCTATCGACGTGCCCCCGGAGCCGGTGATGGTCACCACGGACCCCGTCATCGCCAAGCACGTCTTCATCAACCTGTTCAGCGTCACCGCGCAGAAGTCGGCGGGGGACGCCGTCTGCGTGACGCTGGAGGCTGGCGACGAGTCCCCGGTGCTGCACGTCTCCTTCAACCAGCGCCCGGCGGGTGACGACAGCCTGCTCAACGACATCACCGTGCAGTTGATCCATCGTCTGAAGTGGGACATCACGCACGACGTGTTGCAGGGCGCCCGGCGGCATGTCCAGATCTCATTCGGCAGCAACATGCCCACCGTGCTTGTGATCGATGACTTCGAGGGCCTGAGCCGCCTGCTGAAGCGCTATCTGGCGGGTTACCGGTGCCGCGTGCTGTCCGCTACGGATGGCATGTCCGGCCTGAGGCTCGCGCGGGAGATCCAGCCGGACGCGGTGATCCTCGACGTGATGATGCCTGACGTGGATGGCTGGGAGGTCCTCCAGCGTTTCCAGAACCACCCGGATACGCGCCATATCCCGGTGATCGTTTGCTCGGTGTTCAACGATCCGGAGCTGGCGCACGCGCTGGGTGCCGCGTCATTCCTCTCCAAGCCCGTCAAGCGCGAGGACCTTATCCAGGCGCTGCGCAACGAGCATATCCTGTAGCGATGTTCTTGTCTGCCCCATCCGTAAACGAAGCGAAGCTTGACGACCTGCTGTGGGAGATCACGCGCAGCCTGTCCCTGCTGATCATGGTGGGCGCGACCGTGGTGTGCTGGGTCGTCGTGATGGAAGGGCGGCTCAACCGCTCGACCTTCTCGGTCACGCTGTCGCTGATCCTCGCCAACGCGGTGATCTACAAGGGCGGGGAGCGGCAGCAGCGGCTGGCCCGCTACGCGTTCATCTGGTCGGTCACGGCCTGGTTGGCCGCCGTGCTCGCGCTCAACCCTGAGCCGTGGTGGATCTTCCTGGGCTTGCCGACCATCATGGCAAGCTTCATCCTCCTGTCGAGTGATGCGGCCCTCAACATCGGCGTGATCCTCGGTGCGGTGCTGTTCCTGAAGGGCGCGGGCCAGCGAGACTACCCGCTGCTCGCCTTCATGGCGTTCTCTGTGTTCACGGCGGTGCTGTCGTGGATCACCGTTCAGACGCTGTACGTGGCGCTGCACTGGACCAAACTCAGCGAGCAGCACGCCAGCGCCCTGCTGGAGGAAACGCGCAAGAACCGCGAGGAGATCCTGCAAACCATGAAGTCGCTGGAGCGCTCCAACGCCGCCCTGCGCCGCGCGGAGATCGAGCTGCGGGCCGCGTACAAGCAGGCGGAGGACGCCCGGCGGCTCAAGGAGCAGTTCGCCGCCAACATCAGCCATGAGTTGCGCACCCCGCTGAACCTGATCCTGGGCTTCACCGAGGTGATGCACCTCACGCCGGAGGTCTACGGGGCCGCCGACTGGCCGCCGATGCTCCAGGGCGATGTGTACCATATCTATCGCAGCAGTTGTCACCTCCTGGAGATGATCGACGACATCCTCGACCTCTCCCGCTTCCAAATGTCCAGCTTCAAGCTGAACCCGGAGCCGACGCCCATGCTCACCATCCTCAGGGAGGGCGTGGATATCGCCAAGGACCTGTTCCGCAAGCCGCAGGTGCAGTTCCGGGTGGACCTGCCGGACGAGCTGCCCATCGTCAAGGTGGACCGCACGCGCATCCGTCAGGTGATCCTGAACCTGATCAACAACGCCTACCGCTTTACGGAATCCGGGTACGTCAAACTCTCGGCCTGGGCGGACGAGAGCCAGGTTTATGTCAGCATCAGCGACACCGGCTCCGGCATCCCCGCCGACAAGATCCCCTTCATCTTCGAGGTGTTCTACCAGGCGGATAGCTCGCTGAACCGCAGCCACAACGGCACCGGCCTGGGGCTGACGATCTCCAAGAAGTTTGTCGAGTCGCACGGCGGCAAGATCAGCGTGCAGAGCGAGGTAGGGGTCGGCTCGACCTTCACCTTCACCATCCCCATCATCGAGCCGGAAGCCCACGTGCCGTTGGACGCACCGGAGATCGAGGCGGCCCCGGCGTTGGAGGACCGGCCTGTGGCGCTGGTGGTGGACCCCGATCCGGCAGTTGCCGAGCTGGTCGGGATGGAGTTAAGCGACTACGAGATCGTCCGGGTGGACAGCCCCTCCGCGATTGAGGCGGCGGCCCGCGAGTATTACCCGGAGCTTGTGGTCGTCAACACGATGCCGCACGCCAACAACCACTTAAGCTACCCGCTGCTTCCGTCCGTGCCCACCATCGAGTGTTCGCTGCCGAGCCAGTCCTGGATCTTGAAGGAGTTGAATGTCCGCGCCAGCCTGATTAAGCCGGTGAATTCCCGCGAGTTCATCCGGGCCGTGCGCGACGTCGGCCCGGTGCGCGACGTGCTGATCATCGACGACGACCCCGGCTTCGCGCAGTTGGTGGAGCGCATCCTTCAGACCGCCGGGGAGGACTACACCATTCGCTCGATCCTCTCCAGCAACGGCGCCATCGAGGCGATGCGCCAGCACGTCCCCGACGTGCTGCTGCTCGACCTGACCATGCCCGGCGTGCACGGCACCCGCATCCTCGAGTCCATGCAGGGCTATCCCGAGTTGGCGACCGTGCCGGTCATCGTGCTGAGCGCCACGAACTACGCCGAGGACCTGCTGGCGAACCACGGCAGTCGGGTGGCGGTGCATCACGGCCTCCCGCTGTCCAAGTCCGACGTGCTGGCCTACATCCGCGCGATCAGCGACGTGGTGCGCAGGCACTGATCGGCGCCCCGTGAGTCGCCCGCAGGCGCCCTGGCCTGCCCCCTCCCAGGCCGTGCCAGGTCGCGTGTCAGGATCGTGGCAGACTCTTGGCAGTTCTGTAAGCCTCACCTTGCATACAATAATATTGGGATAATGATGCGAAATTATTACTTTTTCGCGCTGCGCTGGTCAGGGCCGCTCCTGCGCGGCCTGTGCCGGCGACGTTCCCAACCGTTGTTCCGTACTCCCCACTTACATGAGTATTGCTCGGAGGTGCCAATCGAGACACAGACTCCCCGTTTGACCAGGTCTTTCGACTCCAAGTGCGCAGGCATGCCAGAGATCATTTAGGGAGAAAGACACATGAAGAAGCTCATTACCATCCTCGTTTTGCTGTCCATCATGAGTGGGGCTGCCCTCTCGGCCAGCGCCCAGGACGAAAACTGGTGGGCCACAGCCGCCGAGCCGTACCAGGGCGTGACCATCCGCGGCATCTCAGAAAGCACACCGCCGTCAAGATATGCCGCTGAAGTCCTCGCTCCCCAGTTCGAGGAACTGACCGGGATCAACATCGAGTTTGAACCCACCTCCTGGGACGAGATGTACACCAAGGCGATCCAGGACATGGAGGCGGGGTCGGGCATCTACGATTTCGTCTACATCGAGCAGGACATCGTCTTCAGCTATCTGGCGCAGGATTACCTGGTCGACCTCACCCAGATGCTGATCGACAACCCCGAGTTGGCTTCGCCTGACTTCGACTTCGACAAGTTCACCTCGTTCATTAACGACTTCAAGAACGCCGAGGGGCATGTGTTTGGCGTCCCGATGGAGGCGTTCATCAAGATCTATCTGTATCGCAGCGACCTGTTCGAGGATCCCGAGATCCAGGCCGCGTTTGAAGAGGAATACGGCTATCCGCTGGCCCCGGCGACCACTCACCAGCAGTATGAGGACATCGCCAAGTTCTTCACCGAGTACGGTGAAGATCGGAAGAGCGTCGTGTAGGGAAAGAGTGTAGGTTAGGGTGGGGGGG
>CAZGLU010000260.1:0-2520 GCA_964526095.1 uncultured Anaerolineaceae bacterium
AGATAATGAGCGGTGACTGGAGTTCAGACGTGTGCTCTTCCGATCTGAAGGGCCATTCGGGGGTGGAGCGGCCCGTCAGGGGGTTATTGAAACGCTCGATGAAGATCAGGAACAGCACGGCGATCGCGGCGGCCAGCAGTTGCGCGATGTACTGCGGCAGGGCGCTGAACTCATAGCGGTCGTCCAGGATGCCGAACACGAACAGGAACGCGCCGCCCAACAGCAGCCCAAACAGGCGGATGATCTCCTTCTCGTCGGTGCGCACCACGGGCAGGAACTGGGCGACGATCACCGCCACGGTGAAGGCGACATACATCGCCATGCCGCCGAACTTGGACGTAGGCCGGGCGTGCCGGTGCCGACCGCGCGGGTAGTCCACGATGCCCCAGCGCTGCCCCAGCCGCCCGGCGACAGGCGTCAGCACCAGCGCCAGCAGGAACGAGATCAGGAACACCACCACAAACGAAAGGATATGATTAACCGGCATAAGCCTTCACCGCATCCCTGGGCAGTCCCCGCCTCCGCCCTGCTCCACGCATCACCCTGTCCCGAACTGGCGATCCCCGGCGTCGCCCAGCCCCGGCACGATGAACCCATGCTCATTGAGGTGATCGTCCACCGCCGCGAGGTGGATCGGCACGTCCGGGTGAGCACGCTGTACGACCTCCAGCCCTTCCGGCGCGGCGATCAGGCCGACGAACTTCACCCGCCGCACGCCCCAATCCTTCAGCACCTCGATCGCCGCCGCCGCCGATCCGCCCGTCGCCAGCATCGGGTCCAGCACCAGGCACACCTGAACGGTCGGCTCAACGGGCAGCTTATTGTAGTACGACACCGGGCGCAGCGTCTGCTCGTCACGATAGATGCCCAGGTGCCACACCTGCGCGCCTGGGATCATCTCGTGAAAGCCCTCGACCATGCCCAACCCCGCGCGCAGGATCGGCACCAGCCCGATCTCCTCGCGTAGGTGATGGCCGGGGGCGACCGCCAGCGGCGTCTGGACCGGGGTCTCGTCCAGCACAAGATCAGCCGTCGCCTCGTAGCCGAGCAGCAGTGCCAGCTCGCGGATCAGCTCGCGGAATTTCTTATGCTCGGTGCGGGTGTTGCGCAGCAGGGTCAGCTTGTGCTTGACAAGGGGGTGGTTGGACACAAAAACGTTATTCATGGGACCTCCCACGGGGACATCGGCGCGCCCAGAATTGTAACCCCGCTGAGTGGACTGTCAACGACGGCTTTCGTCCTTAACGCGGCGGGGACCACCAGCCGCGCTTGGACTAATTCCCCGCAGCCCGGTATACTCTAGCATATCTGTTCGACCGAGGAGCCTACCATGACTGACCCCAGCCGCATGGTCAGCGGCAACAAGCGCCCGGAGGACCGCCTCGACGCGGCCATGCGCCCCACCCGCCTGGACGAGATGACCGGTCAGGAATTGCTCGTGGAAAATCTGCGCATCCTGATCGAGGCAGCCAAGGCGCGCCACGAGCCGCTGGACCACGTCCTGCTCTACGGGCCGCCCGGCCTGGGCAAAACGACCTTCGCGCACGTCATCGCCAACGAGATGGAGGTCAACATCCGCATCACGGCAGGCCCCTCGATCGAGCGCGCGGGCGACCTGGCCGCGATCCTGACGCACCTGCGCGAGGGCGACGTGCTGTTCATCGACGAGATCCACCGCCTGGGCCGCGCTGTGGAGGAAGTGCTCTACCCGGCGATGGAGGACTTCGCGCTGGACATCGTGATCGGCAAGGGGCCGTCCGCCAAGAACGTGCGCCTGAACCTGCCGCGCTTCACGGTCATCGGGGCCACCACGCGCCTCGCGCTGCTCACCGCGCCACTGCGCGCCCGGTTCGGGGCCGTGTACCGGCTGGATTTCTACAGCATCGACGCCATCTGCAACATCGTCACCCGCGCGGCAGGGCTGCTCGGCGTCCCGATCGATGAATCCGGCACGCGCGAGATCGCCAGCCGCGCGCGCGGCACGCCGCGTGTGGCGCTGCGCCTGCTCAAGCGCGTGCGCGACTACGCCGAGGTGCGCGCCGACGGCGTGATCACCGAGCAGGTCGCCACCGAGGCCCTCGACCTGCTGGAGATCGACCCGCTCGGCCTGGACGACATCGACCGCCGCGTGCTACACTCGATCATTGAGAAGTTCGACGGCGGCCCGGTCGGGCTGGACACCATCGCCGCCTCGATCAGCGAGGAGCCGGACACGATCATGGACGTTTACGAGCCGTACCTGCTCCAACTCGGCTTTCTGGCCCGGACGCCGCGCGGACGCATCGCGACCAAGCTGGCCTACGATCACCTGAACATCAAGCGCCCGCAGCGCCAGGAGCCGCTGTTCTGAGGTTGTGAGGGAGGCCCTGTGTCTGATCTCAGTACCCTGGCCCGCACCATCATCGTCATCGGAGTGGCGCTCGTCGCGTTCGGGGCCGTGCTCGCCCTGCTGGCGCGCGTGCCCTTCTTCCGCGAGTTGGGCCACCTCCCCGGCGAGATCGGAAGAGCACACGTCTGAAC
>CAZGLU010000260.1:2530-4078 GCA_964526095.1 uncultured Anaerolineaceae bacterium
ATCCGCATCGAGGGCAACAACTTTTCCTGCTTTGTGCCGATCGTGAGCATGATCATCGTCAGCATCCTTCTGACGATCATCCTCAACGTCATCCTGCGCCTGCTGAGCCGCTAACCCGTGCAGCTTTCCGACTTCGACTACGACCTGCCCCAGGAATTGATCGCACAGACGCCGGTCGAGCCGCGTGACGCGTCGCGCCTGCTGGTGCTGCACCGCGACACGGGCGCGATCGAGCACCGCGCCTTCCGCGACCTGCCGGAATACCTGATGCCCGGCGATGTGCTGGTGCTCAACCAGACGCGCGTGATCCCCGCACGCCTGCCCGCGCGTAAGATCCCGACCGGCGGCGCCGCCGAGATCCTGCTGCTGCGCCCACTGGACGACCGGCGCTGGCTGGCGATCGTCGGCGGCAAGCGCGTGGGGACCGGCACACGGCTGGCCGTCGCCAGCCAGGACGGGGACCACCTCGAGGCGACGGTCGTGGAGGAGCTTGAGGAAAACGAGCGCGTCGTGGAATTCAACACGCCGGTGCAGCCGTATCTGGCGCGCGTGGGTGAAACGCCGCTGCCGCCCTACATCACCACGCCACTGGCCGACCCGGAGCGCTACCAGACCGTCTTCGCGCGGCAGGAAGGCTCCGCCGCCGCCCCGACCGCCGGGCTGCACTTCACGCCGCAGATGCTGATCGACCTGAAACAGCAGGGCATCGAGTTTGCCTACTGTACCCTGCACATCGGCCTGGACACATTCGCCCCGGTCCGCGAGGAGGACCCGCGTCAGCATCGCATTCACCGCGAGCGGGCCATCCTGCTGACCGAGGACGCGCAGATCATCAACGAGGCGAAGCTGCGCGGGAACCGGGTGGTAGCGGTCGGCACCACCAGCGTCCGCACGCTGGAAACCGCCGCGATCCGGTCCGCCGCCTACGGCACGGCGCACAACGATCCGCACAGCGTCCAGGCCACGCTGGCGGCGCTGGATAGCAACACCTGTCCCTGGCGCCCGGTGATCGCCATCGACGAGGAAACGGACCTCTACATCATCCCTGGTTTCCGCTTCCGTGTCACCGACGCGATGCTGACCAACTTCCACCTGCCGCGCTCCACGCTGCTGATGCTGGTCAGCGCATTCGCCGGGCGGGAGCGCATCCTGCACGCCTACGAGGAAGCCATCGCTCGCCGCTACCGCTTCTACAGCCTGGGCGACGCCTGCCTGCTGCTGTAAGCCCCGCCGTCCCGGCAGCGAGTTTAACGGTCCCCCGCCGATCGCGTGTTACAATAGGGTCCGGCCCCTGGGGCTGCCGTATACCAACGCGACAGACAGGAGATGACGATGCAGGACGCCCACGAGATCTCGACCGCGCAGTACGCCGAGGCCGCCGACTACATCCGCAGCCGTACCCGGATCGCCCCCTCCGTGGGGCTGGTGCTCGGCTCCGGCCTCGGACCGTTGATCGAGGAGATCGAAGCGCCGGACGTCATCCCCTACGCCGACATCCCGCACTGGCCGCACTCCACCGTGAAGGGGCACGCCGGGCGGCTGGTGATC
>CAZGLU010000260.1:4088-4358 GCA_964526095.1 uncultured Anaerolineaceae bacterium
CGGCCACCTGGAGGGGCAGCCCGTCGTGGCGATGCAGGGCCGCGCCCACTTCTACGAGGGATACACCATGACGCAGGTCACGCTGCCGATCCGCGTCATGCGCCTGCTGGGCGTCAACACTGTGATCCTCACCAACGCGGCGGGCGGCCTCAACCCGGACTTCGCGGCGGGCGACATCATGCTGATCAAGGACCATATCAACCTCGTCGGGCTGGCGGGCCACAACCCGCTGCGCGGCCCGAACAACGCCGATTTCGGCCCGCGCTTCTC
>CAZGLU010000260.1:4368-5767 GCA_964526095.1 uncultured Anaerolineaceae bacterium
TTCTCGATCCACACGCGCAACTACAACCCGGCCCTGCGCGAGCTGGCGCACCGCGTCGCCCCCGAGCAGGGCCAGACGCTGCGCGAGGGCGTCTACGTCGCGCTGTCCGGCCCGGCGTTCGAGACGCCCGCCGAGGTGCGGATGCTGCGCATCCTGGGCGGGGACTCGGTCGGCATGTCCACCGCGCACGAGGCGCTGGTTGCCTATCACGCCGGGATGCGCGTGCTCGGCTTCTCGACCATCACCAATATGTCCATCGACACGCAGGAGTCGCAGGAGGACGTCAGCCACGACGACGTGCTGCGTCTGGGCCAGGAGATCATCCCGCGCCTCGCGGCCCTGCTGCGCGGCGTCCTGCGCGACCTGCCGCCCTTTGACCCGGAGCAAGTCGAAAACAAGCCGGAAGCATGAGCAGTCTCGTCTTTTTTATCGAAACCATCTCGTCCGGGCTGTACATCATCTGTGCGGGGGGCATCCTGTGGATGCTGTACCGCCTCCAGCGCGCGCGGCGTGACCTCGCGCTCGCGCAGTTCAAGCTGGAGCGCGAGCAGGCGCTCGTGCGGCGGGCCAGCGCGATCACGCTCGGCGGGCTGCTGATCGAGGTGCTGCTCAGCGTGTGGGCGATCAGCACGCTCGTCGCGCCCACCCTGCGCGAGATGCGCGTCGCCGGGCCGAACCAGTCCGAGGCCGGGCCGCAGATCTTCGTCACCAGCACGCCCGCCGCCAACGCCCCGCTCTCCCTGAACACGGCCGGTCAGGGCGCAACCGGGCCAGACACGATCTTCGCCACCCCCGCCCCCACCGCGACGCTCGCTGGCACGATCATGCCGGACGCGCCGGAGGCGGTCGGCTGCCCGGAGGACAGCGCCTTCATCTCCGTGCCCGCCAACGGCCAGCTTATCTTCGAGACGACGACCGTCATGGGCACCGCCTCGATCGCCAATTTCGCCTTCTACCGCTTCGAGATCAAGCGCGACGAGCCGGGCACGGAGTTCGGCACGATCGGGGACTATCACCAACCCGTCGTGAACGGCCCATTGGGTGACCTCTACCCCTTAAACCACGCACCGGGCCGCTATCGTTTCCGCCTGACGGTCTTCGACAACACGCAGTGGATGCGCGCGCTGTGTGAGATCACGATCTTCATCGGGGAGCCGGAGCCGACGCCGACCTCGATCATCCCGACGAGCGAGGGCGTCAGCCCACCGGAAAGCGGCGAGGCGGAGTCGATCGGACCCTAAGGCAGCCCGGCGAGGCGGCGTGCGCGGCGGTACTGTTCCGGCGTGTCGATGTCGGACAGGATCGAGTCAGTATCCACCTCGACCAGCGCCAGCGCGTCCGGATGCCGCCGGATCACGTCACGCGGGGCGCCGCGCTTCAGCTCCAGCAGTTCGGGCCA
>CAZGLU010000261.1:0-5022 GCA_964526095.1 uncultured Anaerolineaceae bacterium
GCACGGACCGATTGCCCTGATTGACCGCAACATGCCTGTGGTGGCACTGGCGCCTGCGCGGGCACCTTCATGAGACGTACCGGCTGGTGGACACGATCCGGCGGGAGGTGACCGTCCCGGCGGGCGTCCCCGCGCCGAGGACATGGCACGCGCAAAAGCTGCACTGGACGCTGTCGGACCTCACGGTGCTGGAACTGGGGCCGGAAGGGGCCGCGCCCGCCGCGCTGCTGAAGGTGGCGCAAACCCCAGCCGGGCAGGCGAGCCTCCAGCGCCAGGTCGAGACGCTGCGGGCGCTGGCCGCCGACGAGCGCCTGACGGCGCTGCATCCTCTGATCCCGGCGATCTACGCGCAGGCGACGGGCAACGGCCTGCACTACGTCGTCGAGCAGCGGCTGCCGGGGCTGGACGGCCGCGCGGTCATGGTGCAGCCGGAGGCACGCGCAGAGCTGTTCAAGGCGGCGGTGACGACCATCTCGGCGCTGCACACGGCGACCGCGACCCCGGCGACGGTGGACGATGCGCTGTTCGCGCGCTGGGTCACGGCACGGCTTGCGCCGGTGCGGGCGATCTACGCGCAGCACGCCAACGGCCCGGCACGGCTGCGGCAGATCGACCGGCTGGCGGACGAACTGCGCGACGCACTGATGGGGCGATCCGTCCGGCTGAGCCGGGTACACGGCGACTTCACGCCGGGCAACGTCCTCGCCAGCGCGGACGGGAAGCAGGTGACCGGGATCATCGACTGGGACCAGAGCGCCCCGCAGGCGCTCCCCGAATTCGACCTGGGGCTGTGGCTGCTCTCGACGCGGATGCTGGTCGAAGGGCGCGAGCTAGGCCCGGTCGTGTGCGACGTGTTGCAGGGGGGGCGCAGCGGGGACGACCTCGACGCCCTACAGGACACCCTACAGGACGCCCTGCAACCGCCCACCGGCGACGCGCTGGACCTGCGGACGGTCACCCTGCTGGCGTGGCTGAGCCATGTCGCGTCCATGCTGGACAAGGCCGAGCGGTACCGGCGCCACCGGCTGTGGCTGGCACGTAACGTCGAGCGCGTGCTGGACGGTTTCTAAAACACCCGTCGCAGCGGTTTGGCGGCGCGAGGTGGAAACACCCGTAATACAGGAATGAGGCGCAGTCTCATGCGAAGGAGACTATGGATCTAGCGGCCCTTACCCGATTGGCGACAACGGTCCCACGCGCGACAAGCCGGGAGGTCACGATCCGGCTGCGCGGCGTGTGGCGCGTTGGGCAGTACTCGACCGCCCTGGCGCTGGCGACTGGCGCGGTGGCCGTGCTGCTGTGGCTGTTCGCCCTGAGCCAGACCGACCCGGACGCGATGGGGGACTTCGGGCTGCTGTCGGTGCTGCCCGTTCCGTACTATCTGGCGCTGCTGCTGGTGATCGCGAACGCGAGCATCATCCTGTACCGGGGGAAGCAGCCGGAATACGTGTTCTGGCTGCACGCCGCGCTGCTGATCTTCATGATCCACGGCACGCCGCACATCCTGTACGGGACGCTGCGCTATTCGTGGGCCTGGAAGCATGTGGGCATCATCGACTACATCCAGCGCCACGGCACGGTCGATCCGCACATCGGGCTGCTGTCCGCGTACCACAACTGGCCGGGCTTCTTCACGCTCAACACGCTGCTGGTCGAAGTGGCCGGGCTGAAGAATGCGCTGGCGTTTGCGGGCTGGGCGCCGGTGTTCTTCAACCTGATCGACCTGGGCGCGCTGCTCCTCATCTACCGCTCGCGCACGCGCGACCGGCGGCTGATCGGGCTGGCGATCTGGTTCTTCTTCCTGACGAACTGGGTCGGGCAGGACTACTTTTCGCCGCAGGCCACGGGCTACTTCCTGCACCTGGTCATCCTGGGGATCTGCCTGACGTGGTTCAAGCTCAGCCCCACGCCGCACCGCAAACGCGTCGCGCGCTGGGTGCGCCACGGACGTCTGGCGACCTGGACGTACAAGCTGCTGCTCTTCGCGCGGCGGGCGGAACTGCCGGTCGCTCGCTCCACGGCGGGCCAGCGGGTCGGGCTGCTGCTGCTGGTGATCCTGGTGTTCGCCAGCATCGCCTCGACGCACCAACTCACGCCGGTGATGACGGTGGCCTCGCTCATGGCACTGGTGGTCGTCCAGCGGCTCAGCCTGCGCGGCCTGCCGGTGATCTTCGCGCTCATCGTCGCGCTGTGGATCAGCTATATGGCGGTCGCGTACCTGGAGCCAACGGTCGAGAGCTTCATCGAGGCGCTGCGCAACCCCGCCGAAAACGCGGAGCTGATCGACCTGAGCCTCACCAGCCACGATCAGCGCGTCGTGGCGCTGGTCGGGCGCACCCTCTCCGTGCTGGTGATCGGGCTGGCGGGCCTCGGCATCCTGCGCCTGCTGCGGCGCGGGATCGTGCATCTGCCGCTGCTGGTGCTGATCGCCGCGTCGGTCGGGATCATGGGCGTGACCGCGTACGGCGGGGAGATTATCTTCCGCGTGTACCTGTTCAGCCTGCCGTTCTTCGCCTTCTTCATCGCCGCGCTGTTCTACCCGGCACCGGAGGCAGGCACGTCGTGGCGCACGCCGGTACTCAGCGCGCTACTGAGCGTCGTGATGCTGACCGGGCTGTTGTTCGCGTACTATGGCAAGGAGCGCCAGTTCTATTTCGCGCCGGACGAGGTCGAGGCGTCGGAGTACCTGTTCAGCATCGCCCCACCCCGCACCCTGATCATCGAGGGCAACCGCAGCTACCCATCACAGTACCGCAACTACGAGGACTACACCTACGTCGCCATCGACCGCGAGCCGTTCGCCTCACGGTGGAACCTGGCATCGGACCCGGTCGGCGTGCTGACGCGGTGGATGGGCAACCGGGGCTATTCCGAGGCGTACCTCATCATCACGCGGAGCCAGAAGGCGACATCGGAGATGGTCGGCTCGATGTTCGAGGACACGACGCTGGCCGACATCGAGCAGGCGCTACTTGAGGCGGCACGGTTCCAGGTGATCTACCGCAGCCCGAACGCGGTCATCTTCAGGCTGGACCGGGAGCTGCGAAACACGCCATGAGATCCGCCCTGATGTGGCCCGCCGTGATCATCGCTTCCGCGCTCGCACTCGAATCCCTCGTCGCGGAGGGCATCGAGTCGCCAGTCCGCGTCCTCCTGACGTTCTGGTTCGCGCTGTTCTGCGTCGGGATGGCGTGGGTCCCACTGCTGCGCCTCGAAAGCGGGATGACGCAGGCCGTCGTGGCGCTGGCGCTGAGCGCCGGGATCTCGATCGCGGTATCGGAGGTCCTGGTGCTGATCGACGCGTGGTCCGCTGAGCGCGCGCTGCGGATCCTGACCATCATCGCGGGCACCGGCGTCGCGCTGCAAGTAGCGGCACTGGTCCAGCGCTGGCGGCGCTCACCGGCGCCGAGGCGGTCGATCCGGGCCGCGCGCGGCCGGCGATAGCGCCGCCCTCGTTTACACCCCTTGCGGTTGAGGCCCTCCCTGGGAAGCGAAGGACAGGCGATGTCATCCACAGTTACGCGCCGCATCATCGATTCGCTGACGGACCTGGATTACGTGACATTTTCGAACAGCGTGGGTATCGTCGTGCTGGGGCTGCTGCTGGCAGTCCTTATCGTGAGAGAAGTGGTGCGCGCGGCGGCCGACCCGGATGAAGCGAAAGCGTGGCGTGGCTTCGACGTCGCCACCTATCCGTTGCTGCTGGCGGGCGGATTCATCCTCCTGATACGCCTGATCAGCCTGTTGAGCGACTGAGCGGGGAGGGCGAGGGCACCGGCTAAACGCGAGCACCCACACGCAAGCGGAGACGAGCGCCCTTGTCGCCAACAACCCGCGCGACCATCATCGTTCTTGCCTACAGCACGATCCTCACAATTGGCGAACTGACCCTGGCCTACCACGACCTCGTGACCGGTACGGTGATCCACGCGGCGCTGCTGTTCGCCCTGCTGGGGCACTACGCGCTGCGCCATGGCACGGCCTATGGCGGGATGCTGCTGGCGCTGGCGCTGCTGCCCCTGCTGCGGATCCTCAGCGTCGCCATGCCGCTGCCGGAGGTCGCGCCGATCTACTGGCACGCCCTCGTAGGCGTCCCGCTGCTCGGCGGCCTCGGCTATGCGACCGCGCTGCTCGGCGGGCCGCGCCGCGCGTGGGGCTGGGAGCGGGGCGCATGGCGCGCAGGGGCGCTTGTGGCGCTCGGCGGCGTGCCGCTGGGATACGTCGCGTACCGCGTCATGCGGCCCGAACCGCCGTTCGCATCCTCAGACACGCTCCAGTTGGTGTTGGGCGGGGCGATCCTGGTGCTGTTCGTCAGCGTGCCGGAGGAGCTGCTCTTTCGCGGGCTGCTGCAACAGGCCGGGCGCGAACTGTTCGGCCCGCACACCGTCACCGCGAGCAGCGCGCTCTACGCGATCATGTACGTGGGCACGCTGGACGGCGCAACGGTGGTGTTCATGGCGCTGGTGGGGCTGCTGTTCGGCCGGATCGCCTACCGCACCCACTCGCTGTGGGGCGTGATCCTCGCGCATGGCGTGATGCTGATCGAGGCGTTCCTCGTCTTCCCGCTGACCATCCCCTGACCGCGCCCCGCCCGGCGCACCACCTAATAAACGCCCGAACCCGGTGACAACCACGCCGGACGGGAGTATCATAGCGGGGTAGGAACCGTTCTCCAAACAGCACACGGTCAACGCAACGCCTGACGCGCACGGCCCCGGCCTCACAACCCCCGGAGCCGCCGCCCCAGGCAGCGCGTCTCACGACAGGAGCACAGCGTATGTCACCGGCTGAAACAGCGCCTCAGATCGTCGTCATCGGCACGATGGACACGAAGGGGGCGGAACTGCACTACCTGGCCGAACGCGTCCGGGCGCACGGGTGCCGCGCGCTGCTGATGGACGTCAGCGCGGGGAAAACCACCGCGAGCGCCGACATCACGCAGGCGGACATCGCGGCGGCGGTCGGGCGCGATCCGGCGGCGCTCCACGCCCTGCCGCGCGGGGAGGCCGTCAGCCTGGTGTG
>CAZGLU010000261.1:5032-5754 GCA_964526095.1 uncultured Anaerolineaceae bacterium
ATCTACCTGAACCGGCTGGTGACGTCGGGCGAGGCGCAGGGCGTCGTCGGCGTGGGCGGATCGGGCGGCACGACGATCTGCGCCGCCGCCATGCGTCCCCTGCCCTACGGGGTGCCGAAGCTGCTGGTCTCCACACTGGCATCCGGCAACACGCGCTGGCACGTGGACATCTCCGACATCGTGATGATGCCCTCGCTGCTGGATATCAGCGGCCTGAACCCGATGCTGCAAATGGTGCTGAACAATGCAGCGGCGGCGGTGTGCGGGATGGCGCGCGGCCAGCAGACGTACGAACCCTCCGGCAAGCGCGTGATCGCCCTGACGATGTACGGCACCACCACGCCGGGCGTGACGCAGGCGCGGCGGGCCGTCGAGAAGGCGGGGTACGAAACGTGGGTGTTCCACGCCTCCGGCGTGGGCGGGCGCACGATGGAACGGCTGATGGCGATGGGCCGCATCGACGCGGTGATGGACATGACGCTGGCCGAGATCGGCGCGCACCTCGTCGGCGGGCTGCACGACGCCGGGCCGGATCGGCTGGAGATGGCCGGAAAGCTCGGCCTGCCGCAGTTGATCGTGCCCGGCGCGTGCGACACGATCGTGCTGCCGCCGCGCGACCAGGTCCCCGAACGGTTCCAGGGCCGCACGCTGAACTTCCACAACCCGACGATGACGACGATGCGCACGAACGTCGAGGAGAACGTCGCCATCGCGCGGTTCAT
>CAZGLU010000262.1:0-5750 GCA_964526095.1 uncultured Anaerolineaceae bacterium
GCACGGCCTTCATCATCAGGAACGGGCCGCGCAGGTTGGTGCCTACGATGCGGTCCCAGTCCTCGACCGTCAACTCGTCGAAGGGCACGGTGCGGTCCGTCCCGGCGTTGTTCACCAGGATGTCGATGCGCCCGAACTGCTCCAACACCCGGTCAACGGCCCCCTGCACGCTGCGCTCGTCGCCCACGTCCAGATGAAGCGCCGCCGCCTCGCAGCCCTGCGCCCGCAGCTCGTCCGCGACCGCCTGCGCCTTGTCCGCCTGGATGTCGGCGCAGGCCACGACGACGCCCGCGCGGGAGAGCGTCCGGGCGATGGCAGCGCCAAGGCCCTGCCCGCCCCCGGTTACGATCGCCACTTGATTGGTCAGGTCTTTCATGATGCCTCCTTCAGGATGCCTCCTTACTGCGTAGAGGTGAACTCAGACACGACCGCGCGCAGCAACCTGCCGTTCTGCTTCGCCACCGCCGGATCGGCGGCCCGGCCCGACAGCCGCAGCGCGGACAGGTTCTTCTCGACCAGCTCGCACAGGATGTGCAGGATCTGGATGTGCAGCTCCTGGATGCGCTGCGTGGTGTAGGTCGGCACAAGGATCGGGATGTCGGCGTGCTCGTACAGCGCGCCGCCGCTCTTGCCGAGCAGCGCGATCGTGACGATGTTCCGCTCGCGCGCGGCCTTGAACGCCTCCACCACGTTAACCGAGTTGCCGCTGGTGCTGATGCCGATCAGCACGTCGCCGGGCTGCCCGTACGCCTGCACCTGCCGCGCGAACACCTGATCGAAGCCGTAGTCGTTCGCCCAGGCGGTCACGATCGCCGTGTCGGCGCTGAGCGCGAGGGCGGGCAGGCCGGGCCGGTCCAGGTCCTCGAAGCGCCCAACCAGCTCGGCGGCGAGGTGCTGCGCCTGAGCCGCACTTCCGCCGTTGCCACAGACGAGGATCTTCCGGTTGTGGCGCAGGGCGTGGGTCATGGCGGAGGCCGCGTCGCTGATCGGCAGGCGCAGCAGGCGGCTGGACTTACGGATCGTCTCGATGGCGCCCTCGAAGGAACGGTCGATGATCGACATCTTGCTTTCGTGGAACGTCTCCGGCGTCTCGTACGCGGAGATGACGCGCTCGTAGAGGCTCGACATCGAACTCGCCACGCGCGACCACGTGAACTCCGCGTTGATGCGGCGCAGCGCGTTCTGCCGGAAGTAGTTCATCAACTTCTGGTTGGTGAAGATCTCGTTGAGCCGGTCCGCCAGCGCCTGCGGGTCCTTCGGCGGAACGAGATAGCCCGTCTTGCCGTCCAGGATGGTGTACTTGATGCCACCCACGTTCGAGCCGATGACGGGCGTGCCGCAGGCCATGGCCTCCAGCGGCGTCATGCCGAACGGCTCATACCAGGGCGTCGTGACGAAGACGTCCGCCGCCGAGAAGTAATACTTGAGATGCTCGCGGCCCTTGCGCCCGACGAACGTCACCTTGCGCTTGATGCCCAGGCGGCGCGCGATGTCGGACAGGCGGGCGATCTCCGGCGTCTTGACCGGGTCGGGGTCGTCGGACTCGCCGCCGACGATGAGCAGCCGCGCGGCGATCCCGTGTTCCTTGTTGAGCAGCGCCACCGCCTCGATCACCGTGTCGATGCCCTTGCGCGGCACCAGGCGCCCAAGCTGCAAGATCAGGCGCTCCTTCGGGCTGATGTTCAGGATCATGCGCGCCAGCAGCTTGTCGATCGGGTAAAACTGCTGCGTGTTGACGCCGCAGGGGATCACCGTCACGCGCTGCGGGTCGGCGTCGTAGAGCGTGAGCAGATCCTCCCGGTCCTGCGTGCACTCGGCGATGATGTGGTCCGCCTCCTGCACGACGCGCCGCTCGATGGCGATGCGCTCCGCCGGGAACTCGTCGGCGGTGCCCTGGTGCTGCAACCGCACCGCGCCGAGGGCGTGGAACGTCACGACGAAGGGGGTACCGATAAGCTGCTTGATCTCCGCCGCGACGAGCGCCGACATCCAGAAGTTGGCGTGGATCAGCCGGTAGGGGTAATCCTGCTCGCGGGCGTAGGCCAGCACGTTATCGGTGAACTCGCGCATGTGCGGCAGCAGGTCTTCCTTACGCACGAACGCAACCGGCCCGGCCTTGACGTGGACGACGCGCACGTTGCTCGTCCACTCCACGACCGGCGGCAGGCGCGCATCGTCCCAGCGCGTGAAGACATCGACCTCGTAGCCAAGCTGGCCGAGATGGCGCGCCAACTCGCCCACGTAGACGTTCTGCCCACCGCTGTCGACGCCGCCGAGCGCGGCGAGCGGCGAGGCGTGCTCGCTGATCAGGGCTATCTTACGCTTCATATCCCCCCTCCTGACCAACGGGCGCGGCGACCTGGGCGAACGGCTGGCCGGGCATACGTCCCTGCATCACCGCCGCGAACAGGGCTTCCCAGTCCCGCGCGAAACGTTCGATCGAGAAGCGGCGCTGCGCGGTCGCCTGCGCGTTGGCGCCCAACTGATGCGCCAGGTCGGGCCGGTCGAGCAGCGTCTTCATGTGCGCGATCAGCGCGTCGGGGTCCAGCGCGAGGTAGCCGTTCACGCCGGACTCGATCACCGTCACCAACTCCGTCGTTTGCAGCCCCACGACCGGCAGGCCGACCATCATGGCCTCTATGATGGCGAGGCCAAGGCTGGTGTAGCGGATCGGGTTGAAGAAGAAGCGATACTGCGCGACGAGTTCCGGCAGCTCGTCGTGCGGCACCTCGCCCAGCCCGCCCAACTCCTTCGACCCCATGCCGACGAGGTCGAGCGGCACGTACTGGCGGACGTAGTCGAAGATGTCCGCCCCCAGCCGCCGCCCACGCGGGCCGAGGTTGTTGATGACCACGATGCCCCGGTCCAACTCGCCGGTGTAGCGCGCGCGGGGCGCGACGACACCGTGATCGATGACCGTCGTGGGCGTGGCGCCCGCGTCCCACATCAGGCGGTTGAAAGCCGTGCAGTGCACCAGCAGCACGTCGGTGTCCGCCGTAACGTGACGTGTATCGGTGGGGTGCTCGCGCGGCGGGTCATGCTCCAGGTAGACCTTCGGCAGGCGGTGCTGCGCGGGGGAAAAGAGGTCGTATTGGTCTCGCTCGTAGTGCGGGCGAGACTGGAACAGGATCACGTCAAACTCCGTGTCGCGCACCGCCTCGACCGGGACCTCATGCACGTTGTCGCCCCAGGGATACGCCCCGGCGCGGCCCCCGTAGCCTGCCGCGCCGTCACCGCGCACGGGCAGGTAAAAATCACAGTTGGCCTGGGTGAGGTAGTAGAGATACGCCCCATGCACGTGCCAGGTGAACACACGCGGCCTCGGGACGGATGGGCTTCCGGCTCGGTGGTTCATCAACCCAGCATCCTTTGCATGACTCTGCATGAACTAACGACAGCTTCGGCTCCCATTACCACGATCAAGACCACGATCAAGAACCGCCCCGCCAGACCTTTCGGCAAGCGGCTCGGTGCGGTTCACACGCTCAATGCGATCAGGGAAGACAGGGCTTGATTGCGCGCCCTCATGTGGGACGCGGCGCCCTTAAACCTGGGTGTGAGGGGCGGCTGTCAGTCGATCACGGTCTTGCTGTGACGTCCTCAGCACTCTCCATTTGGCGAGCGTCAACCCGGCCCCTTCACCCGTTAAGAGAAGGGGACAGGGTCCAGAAAAAACTTGTCCGCTCCTTCCCAGACGAGAACGGTAAGCGGATCGACGTTTTGGCACTACTATTTGTACTACTATAAGTGGGCAGGTAACGCCTGACAATGGGGCAACTGCAGGGTCTTTGGGGGGGCAAAAAGGGGGGTACCTAATAGGAAAAAATGGGGACCCGCACCCTCCAAAATTCCTATTTCGCCGCTCAAAAAACGGCGGCTTGCGCGCCTACGGCCCTCAACCTGCCAGGCGCTCGTCACAGAGCGCGTTGTAACCACAGGCCGCACACACCGGCGGGCTTTGGTGGCTGCGGTGGACCTCCGGCGCGGCGCGGGCACGGCGCATGGCGGCCAGGGTGTCCGCGAGGGCGGCCTCCTGGTCGGGGGAGTACTCGATCTCGAACCACGTCCCGGAGGCTTCAAAGTAGATCAGGCCATACGGGGGGCGCACCCCGTAGTTTTCCTCGACCAGGGCGCAGTACGCAATCAACTGCATCACCTGACCGGGATAGGGCTGGCGAGGGGTGCGGCCCGACTTGACCTCGACGGGGATATAGTAGCCCGCCTCCTGCACGATCTGATCGGGCCGCCCGACGAGGTGGTAGCGGGCGGAGTAGAGCGTCTTAACCGGCCCCTCCCCGGCGTCCTGGTAGACGACCGGGCCTTCGGGCAGGCCGAGATCCGCGCGGCGCCGGGCCGTCCGCCGCCGGAGCAGCAGGGCGAGGGCGAGCAGAACGAGCAGGGCGACCAGCAGCGTATCGGCGCTCACAGCAGCCCCACCCCGAACTTCAAGGCCAGGACAAGCAGGATCAGCGCGAGGATGATCCAGACGAGGACCCGCGCCCAGCGTGCGGCCCACTCCAGGCGGCGCACGCGGCGCGCAAACGCCGCATGACGCCGCGTCCCGCGCTGCAACTCGGTCAGGTTGTGGCTCGGCTCACCCTGCCGCCCGTACCACCACGACCGCTCACAATACAGGAACTGCCCGATCTCACTGGCGGAGATGGGCTTGCCGGACCGGCGCGGCACCTGGTCTGCCATCGTGTCACCTCCGTGAACGCCCTGCCCTACAGCGGTTATAAACCAAAACCGGGCGCGTGGCCCGGATGGAGCGGTGAAGCCCTGCGCGCTCAGCCGCCCGGCGTGAGCAGCCACAGGTTGCCGTCGCGCGCCTCTTGAAACAGGATCTCGCGGCCATCGGGCGACACGGACCAATCACCGTTCGCGATGGTGAACGGCTGGGTGGCCGGGTCGGTGAGCGGGAAGCTCTCCCCGGTCGGGACGTGGTAGAAGTGCAACTGCTGGATGTCTGTGGCCGGGTCATACGTGATGGTATAGACGCTCTCGGCGTCCCGCCAGCGATAGTCCCCGAACCAGGGCAGCTTCTCCGGCCTGGCCCCCGGCGCGATCTCCAGCGCATACGTGCCGTCCAGGGCCGGATCGGGGTTGAAGGCGCTGACGAAGATCAGGCGCTGGCCGCCCGGCGCGATCTGCATGTTGCGCAGGTTGTGCCACGTGCCGAGGGTGTAGGCGATCCCGTCCTCCAGCCCCACGACGGTGAGCGTCGTCGAGCGGCTCGGGTCAGGCTCGCGCTGGCCGATCAACACGTGCCCCGAATCCAGCCAGCGCGCGGACGGGCTGCGGCCCGGCCCGCTCCACACCAGACGCTCATCGGAGCCGTCCAGCGCCGCCACGCGGACCTCGCGCACCGCGTCGCCCTGGGTCCAGAGCAGCAGGCGGTTGTCCGGGCTGAGGACGGGGTAGGCATCGGGCACCGCGAAGCGCCACTCCGCCCCGTCCGCGAGGCGCCGCACGAGCGTCGCGTCCTCGCCGTAAACGATCTCGTGCGTGCCGTCGGCGGAGGTGATGGGCGGCGGCGCGTTGTAGCGCCGCACGGCCTGGAGCGGTTCGTCCAACGCCACCTCGAACACGCCCGCCAACTCGCCCGGCACGCCGTCGATGAACGCCAGACGGCGGCCCCCGGCGCGGTCCCACCACGCCCCGGCGCAGCAGCTCCCGTTACCGATCTGGCGCAGGGTCCAGATCGGAAGAGCACACGTCTGAACTCCAGTCACCGCTCATATCGCGTATGC
>CAZGLU010000263.1:0-5737 GCA_964526095.1 uncultured Anaerolineaceae bacterium
GGACCACGTCTTCGGCCTGCCGCTGATGCTGATGCAGCTTTGGCTGTTGGGCCGCAAGCACCCGCTGCCCCTCTACGGCCTGCACCACTGCCTGACGCGCGTCGAGCAGATGATGACCGGCTTCCAGTGGGAAGCTTGGCCGGATTTCTACCCCGTTGAGTTTCGCCGCCTGCCGGAGCACGACGGTGCGCTCGTGCTGGACAACGCCGATTTCCGCATCACCGCCTGGCCTACACGCCACTTTATCCCCGCCATCGGCCTGCGGATCGAGGTTAAATCCTCGGGCCGCGTCGTCAGCTATTCCGGCGACACGGAGCCGACGGCGAGCGACATCGCCCTGGCCCGCGACGCCGATCTGCTGGTGCACGAGGCGGCAGGCGAGGGCGAGGGCCATTCCAGCGCCGTCCAGGCCGGGCACGTCGCCACCCTGGCGAACGCCCGGCGCCTCGCGCTGATCCATTACCCCGTCCCCCGCGATGGATTCAACCCTACAGCCCTGTTGGACGACGCACGCTCGACGTTCTCCGGCCCCGTCGTCCTGGCCCGCGACCTCGACGCGTTCGAGATCTGAGCGCCGCGCATATTCTATTATTCCTCTAATTGGGGAGCGCTTCACCCCATGCTATGATCGATGCTATAAGGTTCATGAAGTCGGCGCTTGAGGTGCGCCGCCCAGCCGGGATGTTGATATGGGATCAAGCAGCATGACACAACGCTGGGTTATCATGCGTCATACCTCGACGTGGTACCCCCCGACCGATATCTACGAACATGACGACCGGCTGGTGGTTGTGGTGGAGGTCGCCGGGATGCGGGATGGTGATTTCAACATCACCCTGCACAGCGACCGCCTGATCATCAGCGGTGTGCGCGAGCGTGTCAATTCCGGGGATTGCGCCTACCATCAGCTTGAGATCCCGTTCGGCGCCTTCCGTACGGAGGTGACGCTTCCCTGGCCGGTGCTGCGCGACGAAGTCACCGCTACTTACCGCGACGGCTTCCTGCGCATCGAGTTGCCCCGGTCGCGCAGACAGCAGATCCAGATCGTCACGGTAGATGCCGGTGAGTCCGGTGACGAGGCCGCATCTTCTGAACTTTGAGTAACAACGCAGCGGGTGAGTGACCTATGCCTGAGTCAAAACGTAACCCCGGCGAAGAGCATGAGCCTGTCTCACCGCCGGAAGAGTCCGAAACCGAAGGCACCATCGACGCTACGACCCACGCCGACGAGGAGCGCCCGGTCGGCGTCGCCAGCGAGGACGCCCCGGAGCGTGAGGCGGCGCGCGAGCGGGAGCAGGCCGCGCCTGGGATTGAGCTGCCGCCCGACCTGCCGCTGCTGCCCCTGCGCGGGCTGGTGGTCTATCCGCACACGACGATCCCCCTCACCGTCGGTCAGCCGCGCTCGATCCGGCTGGTCGATGAGGCGGTCGGTGGCGACCGGCTGGTGGCCCTGATCGCGTCCAAGGATCCCGAACTGGATACGCCCGGCCCGGACGACATCTACGACTATGGGACCCTGGCGCAGATCCATCGTCTGTTCCGCGCGCCCGACGGCACGATCCGCCTGCTGGTGCAGGGCCTGGCGCGGGTCCGCGTGGTCGAGTACACCGCCACCGAGCCGTACCTGCGCGCGCACGTCGAGCTGGCGCCGGAGGAAACCGAGGACTCGGTCGAGGTCCAGGCGTTGATGCGCAACGTGATCGAGTTGTTCAGCCGCATGGCCGACCTCGTGCCGAGCATCCCCAGTGAGTTGATCAACGCCGCCCTCAGCGTCGAGGACCCCTTGCAGCTTGTCTACGCCCTGGCGACCTACACCCGCCTGGACCTCGAGGACCAGCAGAACCTGTTGCGCCTCGATGCCGTCGTGGAGAAGTTACGCGCCCTGATGACGGTGCTCACCAAGGAGCTTGAGGTCCTGGAGTTGGGCCACAAGATCCAGACCGAGGCCCAATCTGAGATGGAGAAGATGCAGCGCGAGTACTTCTTGCGCGAGCAGCTTAAGGCCATCCAGCGCGAGTTGGGCGAGGGCGACGAGCAGGCGGTGGAGGTCGAGGAGTTCCGCCAGAAGATCGAGGAAGCGGACATGCCGGAGGAGGCCGCCCGCGAGGCCCGGCGCGAGCTGGACCGCCTCGCCCGGCTGCCCGCCGCCGCCGCCGAGTACGGTGTCATCCGCACCTACCTGGATTGGCTCGTCAACCTGCCGTGGAGCAGCCGCACCGAGGATAACCTGGACATCGCCCACGCCCGCGAGGTGCTGGACGAGGACCACTACGGCCTGGAGGACGTCAAGGAGCGCATCCTGGAGTATCTCGCCGTGCGCAAGCTGCGCCAGGAGCGCGCCGACGAGTTGGGCGAGCGCCCGCAGGGCGACCTGATCCGCCGCGAGCGCGAGGGCGCGATCCTGTGCTTCGTCGGGCCGCCTGGCGTCGGCAAGACGTCGCTCGGCGTCTCGATCGCGCGTGCGATGGGCCGCCGCTTCACGCGCATGAGCCTCGGCGGCGTCCGCGACGAGGCCGAGATCCGGGGCTTCCGCCGCACCTACATCGGCGCAATGCCCGGCCGCATCATCCAGACGCTGCGCCGCGTCGAGAGCCGCAACCCGGTCATCATGCTCGACGAGGTGGACAAGCTCGGCTACGACTTCCGGGGCGACCCGGCCTCCGCGCTGCTGGAGGTCCTCGACCCGGAGCAGAACTATGAGTTCCGCGATCACTATCTAGACGTGCCGTTCGATCTGTCCGAGGTGATGTTCATCACCACGGCGAACACGCTGGAGACGATCCCGGCCCCGCTGCTCGACCGCATGGAGATCATCTCGCTCAGCGGTTACACCGAGCAGGAGAAGGTCCAGATCGCCCGTCATTACCTTGTGCCGCGCCAGATCCGCGAGAACGGCCTGCGTCCCGACGAGTTGACCATCACCGACGGGGCGTTGGTGCGCATCATCCGCGACTACACGCGTGAGGCCGGCGTTCGCAACCTGGAGCGCGAGATCGGGCGCGTCGCGCGCAAGATCGTGACGCGCATCGCGGAGGGGCGGGACGGCTCGCACGTCGTGGACGTGGACGATATCCCGCAGTTGTTGGATCACCCGCGCTTCCGCTACCAGAACGAGATCGCGGCGCGTACCAGCGACACGCCCGGCGTGGCGGTTGGCCTGTCGGTCACGGCAGCGGGCGGCGACGTGCTGTTCATCGAGGCGGCGCAGATGCCGGGGAGCAAGGGCTTCCAGTACACCGGGCAGCTCGGCCAGGTGATGCAGGAGAGCGCGCGCGCGGCGTTCAGCTACATCCGCTCCAAGGCCCGTGAGTTGAAGCTTTCGGATGACTACTTCGAGCATCGGGACGTGCACCTGCACGTACCGGCTGGCGCGATCCCCAAGGACGGCCCTTCGGCGGGCGTGACCATGGCTACCGCGCTGGCCTCGCTGTTCACCGGTCGCCCGGTGCACAGCAACGTCGCTATGACCGGCGAGATCACGCTGCGCGGCCAGGTCATGCCTGTTGGCGGCATCAAGGACAAGGTCCTCGCCGCGCACCGGGCCGGGCTTGACACAGTCATCCTCCCAAGGCACAATGAAATGGATCTCGAGGACGTGCCCGAAGATGTGCGCAAGTCGATGACTTTCGTGCTCGTCGATCACGTCGATGAGGTTCTGGAAGCTGCGCTTGTGCCGGAAGACCAGGCACTGCCCCAGGCGCAGTACGAGGCGGAAGTGGAAGTGCCGGTCGGGGAAACCTCCTGACCGGTGCTTTTCCGCATCGATTTGAGTGGGGACGTTGTATTAGCTTGAGGAAGCCTGCATTGCCCAAAATTCTGATTGTCGATGACGACCGCACCACAGTGAAGCTGTTGCAAACGCTGCTTGAGATCGACGGCTTCGAGGTGTGGACCGCGTCACGCGGCGAGAAGGCGCTCGAAACAGCCCGCGAGACCGCACCCGACGTATTTCTGGTGGATTACCATCTGGCCGACATGCAAGGGGTTGAGCTGGTGGCGACTCTCCGCAGCGACCCCGCATTTGCACGTACCCCGATTGTGATGGCCTCCGGGCTGGACGTCGAAGAGCATGCGCTGAAGGCGGGCGCGGACCGGTTCCTGTTTAAGCCATTTGAACCCGGCCAGCTTGCCGATTTATTCAACCGCCTCATTGGGTAACGCAGTCTTCTCCTCATTGTGCGGCCAGCATCGTCTGCCGCGATGGAGAGAGGCTACGTGTCATCAAAATCACGCCGTTCCAAGATGCAGTGGTTCCTGATGGACCTGCATATCCACACCCCTGGCTCGGTGGACTACCAGGAGCCGGGAGTGACCTACCTCGATATCCTGCGTCAGGCCGAGCTACGCGGCCTGGACATCATCGCTTTCACCGACCACAATACGATGGCCGGCTACCGGGGGATGCGCGACGAGATCGCCAAGCTGGAGTACCTGGAGCAGCTTGGCCGCATCCAGGCCGACGAGAAGCGCGATCTGGCCGAGTATCGCCGCCTGCTGGATAAGATCCTCGTCCTCCCCGGTTTCGAGTTCACCGCCACCTTCGGCTTTCACGTCCTCGGCATCTTCTCGCCGGACGTGCCCGTGCGCCAGCTTGAGCACATCCTGCTCAGCCTGAACATCCCGCCGCACGCGCTCGACGAAGGCTCGTCCATCGTCGGCGCGTCGTCCGACGTGCTGACCGCCTACCGGCTGATCAACGAGGCGGGCGGCATCGCCATCGCCGCCCATGCCAACTCCAGCCACGGCGTCGCCATGCGCGGCTTCGACTTCGGCGGCCAGACCAAGATCGCCTACACCCAGGACCCGAACCTCCACGCGCTTGAGGTCACCGACCTCGACCGGCCGGGGCGCAAGAGCACGGCCCGCTTCTTCGACGGCACCAAGCCCGAATACCCCCGCCGGATGCGCATCATTCAGGGGTCGGACGCGCACCGTCTGGCTCAGGACCCGCGCAACCCGAAGAACCTCGGCGTAGGCGAGCGCGCGATGGAGGTCCAGCTTCCGGAGCGCTCGTTCGCGGCGCTGCGCGAGGTCTTCCTCGGCAATGACTTTGCCCGCACGCGCCCGCACCGCAGCACGCCGGAGCAGTACGACCACGTCCAGAACGCGCGCGAGGAAGGCCCGAACATCGTCCAGGCGTTCCACGAAAGCATGACGCACCGGGGCGGACGCCTGTACGCCATCATTGCCGACGTGTGCGCCATGGCGAACACCAACGGCGGCACGATCTACGTGGGCGTCAGCAGCAAACCCAAGGAGCCGCCGGTCGGCGTTCGCGCCGCCAGCGAGTCGATCGAGACGCTGCGCACCGAGTTGGAGCGCAAGCTCACGCCGCCGCTGGAGGTGGACATCGACGTGCTGGAGTCGGGCGGCAAGCCTGTGATCCGCCTCCAGGTCCCGCGTGGCGACGACCCGCCGTATGCCATCGACGACAACAAGATTTACGTGCGCGACGAGGCCGAGACCAGCCTGGCCGTGCGTGACGAGATCGTGCAGTTGGTGACGCAGGGCCTTCAGCTTGCGGCCCCTTCCAGCGCCCCCGCTGAGCAGGCCGCCGCCGTCGAGCCGCCCGCCGAGACGGCGGACACGTCCGCCAGCAAGATCGAGGCGCCGCGCACCGGCGTCGAGATCATCGCCACCGAGCAGCGCAAGGGCGTGCGCTACCACGTCATGCGCGACCTGCGCAACGGCAGCATCGTCAAGAACGTGACGCGCTCCTCCGCCCGCCGCCTGTGGC